>JAKADN010000004.1 GCA_021820445.1 Nitrospirota bacterium
TTCGCCGCGCGGTCGCTGGAACATCAAGATCCACGGAGAATCCCTGAAGCCAATCCTGGCCCGGGAGGTCCGGAAATCCGGTGCCGACGTCTTGAACCGCGTCGTCGTGACCAATCTCATCGTGAAGGATGGCGCTGTCCACGGAGCCTATGGATTCGGCCTCTCCGACGGAGTTTTCTATGTCATCTCTTCCCGAAAAACTCTAGTGGCGACCGGTGGAGCCTCCGGACTCTATCGTCCCAACAACGAAGGACAGGCCCGGCACAAGATGTGGTACTCCCCCTTCAATACCGGAGCGGGTTATGCCATCGGGATCCGGGCGGGGGCGGAGATGACGAGCTTCGAACATCGCTTCATCGCGCTCAGGACCAAGGACACGATCGCGCCAACAGGAACGCTCGCCCTGGGTTTCGGCGCCCCCCAGGTCAACGCGAAGGGGGAGGAGTTCATGAAGATCCGGTGGGCCGGTTCCGGAGGCGAGGGGGCGCCGACCCCGCTCCGTCTCGAGGGACCGCTCCGCGAGATCGCAGCCGGAAACGGTCCCTGTTTCATGGATACCCGACATCTGACCAAGGGAGACCTCAAGCGGTTGTACGAGGCCTACCTGGACATGTACCCCAACACGGTCCTCTACTGGGCGGCCAACCGGATCGATCTCACCACGAGCCCGGTGGAAATCTGCGGAACGGAACCCTATCTGGTCGGGGGCCATTGCCAAGCCGGTTACTGGATCGATGTGGACCGGAAGACAACCCTCGAAAACCTCTTTGCGGCAGGGGATGTGGCGGGAGGGGCCCCCTACAAGTTTGTCAGCGGGTGCTTCGCCGAAGGGGCGATCGCGGCCCGCGCCGCGGCCCGGGAAATCCGGATGGAGTCGAAGCCCATCCGGACCCCCGACACGGAGGAGATTGTTCGGGAAAGGGAGCGGACCTTCCGCTGGAAGGGAGGGGCTCCCGCGGGATCGAGCCGCATCCGTCCCGACGAGGCCGAGGCGAGGCTGCAGAAGGTCATGGACGAGTATGCCGGCGGAATCCGGACCTCTTATGCCATGAACGAAGCCGCCCTTGTCATGGCCCGTCAAAAACTGTCCGAGCTTGTCGATGACCTCTCCCGGATCACTGCGGAGGATGAGCATGCGCTGATGCTGGCCCACGAAGTGGCCGACCGCGTGGATGTGGCTCAGGTCCTCGTGGCCCACCTTCTGGCCCGGAAAGAGACACGCTGGCCCGGATTCCAGAGCCGTCAGGATTTTCCCGAAAGCGACCGGCGCTATGAGCACTTCATCAACTCCGTGGCGTTGGCCTCGGGAGAAATCCGGATCATCCATCGAACGCTCGAGGGTGACGAAATCGCGTGGAGCGAACCCGGTGTGCCGGATGAAGAGAAGACCCTCCAGGGTGTTTGAGCCATTCTTGAGACCGTTCGTCAGCGAAAGGATATGAAATGGGAATCGCCATCAGCGACAGTCTGTGTCATGGATGCAAGAAATTGCCGGAGGCCCGGTGCGTGGTGGCCTGTCCGGGAAACCTGATCCGGATGGACCCGTCAGGGTCTCTCGCGGTGATGCGGGAGCAGGCCGACTGCTGGGACTGCTACGCCTGCGTCAAGATGTGTCCGGTGGGGGCCATCGACATCGTCCTGCCCTACGAACTGGCCGGACGTGAGGCGAGGCTCGTGCCGAAACTCAGGAGGGAGTCGATCCGGTGGACGCTTTCGGTCGCGGGCGAATCCGACCAGACTTTCGAACTGGCCACCCGGGTTCCTGAAGAGCTTCTCGAGACGGAGCCCTGAGTCCACCCCAAATCCTAAAGAAGGAGTCGCGATGTTTCTTTCAGTCCCTCACGGAGGACGGCTCGTCACCTCGACCGTCTCCCGATCCGCCCGCCCGGAAATGGTTCGGGCCTATGCCAATCGGCCGTCCATACGCCTCACTCCCAGGGAGATATCCGACCTGGGTCTGATCGCGGTCGGAGCCGTGAGTCCGCTCGACGGGTTCATGGATGAAAAAACCTATCATTCCGTGGTGGAGCGCATGCGGCTCCCCGACGGTCTTGTCTTTCCCCTTCCGATCGTTCTTCCCGTTCCCGAAAAAGAATTCCGGTCCCTCCGGATCGGGGAGGTGGTGCGACTCGTGGACGGCGACGACCGGCTCCTGGGAATTCTGACGGTCTCCGATCTCTTTCGTCGGGACCTCTCCTGGGAGGCTCGGGAAGTCTACAAGACGACCGATCCGGCCCATCCGGGGGTCGCGGCGCTCGAACGGCTTGGCACCCCCTATGCCGTGGGGGGCAAGGTCAGCGTCTTTGACGATTGGGCGGAAGGACCCTTTTCGGAGTTCCATCTTACCCCCACCGCCTCCCGGGGGCTTTTCGAGGAGCTGGGATGGCAGACCGTGGTCGGATTCCAGACTCGGAATCCCATCCATCGGGCCCATGAATACATCCAGAAGTGCTCGCTCGAAATTGTCGACGGCCTGTTCCTTCATCCCTTGGTCGGAGAGACCAAGGAAGACGATGTTCCCGCAAAGGTGCGCATGGACTGCTATCAGGTCTTGCTCGAACGGTACTATCCGAAGACCCGGGTCGTGCTCGGAGTCTTTCCGGGGGCCATGAGGTACGCTGGGCCGAGAGAGGCCCTGTTTCACGCCCTGGTCCGGAAGAACTACGGGTGCACCCATTTCATCGTCGGTCGGGATCACGCCGGCGTCGGAAGCTACTATGGCCCCTTCGAAGCCCATGCCCTCCTGCGGCAGTTTTCTTTCGATGAACTGGGGATCATTCCCATCTTCTTCGACACCGCCTACTATTGTCGGACATGCGAAGGGATGGTGTCCCACAAAACCTGCGGCCATGATGAAAAATCCCACGTCCTCCTGTCCGGAACAAGGGTGCGCCAGATGCTCCGGGAGGGATCACCGCCTCCTCCCGAAATGACGCGACCGGAAGTCGCCGCAGTTCTGATCGGCCACTACAGGAAAAAAGAGGAGCAGGTGCCGGTCACGGCGGAAGGAGTGCGTTAAACGAAGAAGAAGATCAGGAGGCGGAGGATTCGGAAAGCCGCTTTGCGAGACGTCTCAGGAGGCTTTGATCCGGCTTGGCAAGGTTTCCCATATAGAGTAATTCGGTGGAGCGATCATAGGATCCGGCCGGCTCGGCGACGAAAGGAGCCTCCTTCACCGGGCCCCGCAACAGAAAGTCGACGGAGACGTTTCCGAGGGTCGACAGCTTCAGAAGGATTTCGACGGGGGGTGTGCGCATCCCCCGTTCATATCGCGACACCTCCACCTGTGTCACCCCGATCTTCCCGGCGAATTCACGCTGGGAAATCTTTCCGCGAATGCCCCGAATGCGTTGACCCATCGCCTTCGTGTCCCAGTTGACCTCGAGTCCATTCTGGTTTATATTCAACGCTGAAATACCTTATAGGTATAAGTTTTATTTAATATTTCATAACCCTTCAGCGGATTATAGAAGTTGGACGAGGAAACGGTCAAGGAAGTGAAGATCGCGCTGATACGGAGAGAATGGACCCAGGGCGATCTGTCTTTCCATATCGGGGTGTCTCAGGCATATCTGAGTCTTATTCTGAACGGACGGCGTGAGGTTCCCTGGATCGAGCAAAGGGTATTAACGGCGCTGGGGCTGCAAGAAAGGCCCAGCGGATCTCAGCGGGGGAACGGACCCGAAAAAAGGAGACGGAACCGGGGGCGGGTCGCCGCGACATAGAGGGCCCGGACGAAGGCCCTGTCCTCCCTGAAGCGGTTGAGATCGGTCCAGTCGACAATCACTGAATCGAACGTGCTTCCCTGGGCCTTGAAGACTGTCGTCGCGTAACCGTGTCTCAACGGTGCGAAGGCTCTTTTCAGGCTCCAGGTCTTTCCGGAAAGGGCGGCGATCGCCTTTCGGTCCGCCCCTCCCGCCTCTTTCAATGTCCGGATTTCCCGAAAATGATCGTCGACGGTTTTCTGGTGGCGAACCGCGTCATCGGGGACCAGCACAGAAAAATCCCCTCCCGTTTCATCCTCGAGAAAGACCCTGTGGGCTGGAATCTCCGGATAGTCGGGGTGCCTTTCGGGAAATATCTCGAGGACCGTCAAGGTTTCTCCCGCCGGCAGAACCCTGAGCTCCCCTTCCGAGGTCTTGACCCCCGTTGTCTCATGCAGAAGGATCTGTTCATGGATGGCGAAGGGGGTGGAGAGCGCTCCGTATTCACTATGATAGAGAAGCGCGTTGTAGTGTTCGACGCGCCGGTTCGTGTAAGCCAGGATGCGGACGTTGTCCCCTCTTTTGCCAAGAGTTGCGGCCCATCGGCCGGCCTCCTTGCTTCCCCCCGGAATCCAAAGAAGCTTTCCTGTATGGGAATCGTCTGCCGGCACGAGGTCTTCAAGATTATTGAAGAGGGAGAGGGGGGTCGGACGGCCGCTCTCGGGCGTCCAGCTCAAAAGGCTCTGGGTCAGAAGATGGACGGGATGGTCTCCGGTCTGGCGATGGACCCGGTCGAGGGAGAGTGTGGGATAGGAGCGGGCAAAGACCGGTGGGGTCTCGAGGTGAATGGAATCGACCGGAGGAAGCTGATAGGGATCGCCGACGAACAGAATCCGGGCCGATCCTCTCGCCATGTCGAGCGATTTGAGAAGATCGGCGCCTACGAGAGAGCATTCGTCGACGATGATCCAGTCGAAGTGCGAAAGGTCCGGTGCAGGGCCGGGCGTGATGGAAAAGGAGCCGTCCTCGTTCTCGGAAAGCCTAAGACCCAGGATGGAGTGAAGGGTGGTGAAAAGAAGCGGGGAGCCGTGAGAGCCAAAATCGCCCGTCGTCTCCCGGAGAACCCGGAGGGCCTTGTGGGTCGGGGCGGTGATGGCGACCGAGAGTCCCCGGCTGATGGCGGCCTTCAGAAAGGAGGCCGTCAGCGTGGTTTTTCCGGAGCCTGCCGGTCCGGAGAGAATGATGGACGATATTTCCGGATGGTCGAGGAGACCTAGGAGCGAGGCTTGCGGAGCGCTGGAATCCGGGACCCACGTTTTCGGAGAGGGCCAGACCGATCGGAAGGACATCGGGGGACCGTCAACCGAGACCCGCCTCGGAGAGCCATCGGGAAAAGAAGGCCCTGGCTCTGGATTCCAGATCCGGTCCGAGGGTCTGTGTCTGGTGTCTGAGGAGAGGGAGATCGATTTTCCGGGTGGCGAGCTCAAAGGCATGACCAAGAAGCCAGCGCTCGAAATCGCGCGCCCGGATCTCAGGGTGGAACTGAAGAGCCAGTCCGAAATGTTCGATCCGGAAGGCCTGGTGGGGGACCAAGGCAGTTCTTGCAAGACTGGGAATCCCCTCAGGAAGGTCGAATGTGTCGCCATGCCAGTGCAGCATGGGATTCCCGTCTCCCAGAAGAGCGAGAGGGGTTTGTCGTCCCTCTTCGGTGAGTGCGAGGGGAGCCCACCCGATCTCCTGTGTTCCCGACGGATAGACGCGGGCACCCAGGGCCCTGGCCATCAGTTGGGCTCCCAGGCAGATGCCGACAATGGGCTTCCTGAGGGAAAGACGATCCCTGATATAGGCAATCTCTTCCGGAATGTGGGGATACAGATCCTCTTCGTAAACACCGAAGGGGCCTCCCAGGACCACCACCAGATCCGGTTCCCCGGGATCGGGCAGCCGGGTCGAGGGAAGGGCCGGCTCGGCCGTCCGGAGTCGGAACCCTCGGCTTTCCAGGAGGTCTCCCAGGGTCCCGGGATCCTCGAAGGCAAGATGGGACAGAACCAACGCCGTCCGGGGAGACATAGGCGAGTTCATCGGTGGATCGGCTTGAAGCGAAGGCGATGGGGCTTGGCCCCTTCCGTTCCAAGCCGTCTGCGTTTGTCGGATTCGTATTCCTGATAGTTGCCGGCGAAAAAGGTCACGGCCGATTCTCCCTCGAAGGCGAGGATATGCGTCGCGATCCGGTCGAGGAACCAGCGGTCGTGGGAGATGACCAGGACGCACCCGGCGAATTCGAGGAGGGCGTCCTCGAGGGCCCGGAGGGTTTCGACGTCGAGGTCGTTGGAAGGCTCGTCAAGAAGCAGGACATTTCCTCCCGAAATGAGCGTCTTCGCAAGGTGCAGACGCCCCCTTTCTCCGCCGGAGAGCGTTCCAACGATTTTTTGCTGGTCGGGACCCTTGAAGTTGAAACGGCCGATATAGGCCCGTGACGGGGTTTCGTATCGTCCCACGGTCAGGACGTCGGATCCCCCCGAGATTTCATCGAAGACGGTCTTGTCCTTCGAGAGACTCTCCCGGGACTGGTCGACATAGGAGAGTCGCACCGATTGTCCGATCCGGATTTCTCCGGAGTCGGGGGTCTCCTTTCCGGTGATCATCCGGAAGAGCGTCGATTTTCCGGCCCCGTTGGGTCCGATGATGCCGACGATCGCCCCGGGTGGAATCGTAAACGAGAGATGGTCGATCAGAAGCCTGTCGCCATAGCCCTTCGAGACGTCGCGGAATTCGATGACCTGCTCTCCGAGGCGCTCGGCCACCGGTATGAAGATTTCCTGGGTTTCGTTTCTTTTCTGATATTCCTGGGAGGAAAGCTCGTCGAAGCGCGACATGCGGGCCTTGGATTTGGCCTGCCGTCCCTTGGGATTCTGTCGCACCCATTCGAGTTCCTGTTTCATGGCCTTGATCCGGGCCGACTCCTGTCGCGACTCGACCTCCAGGCGGGCCTCCTTCTGTTCGAGCCAGGAGCTGTAGTTGCCTTTCCAGGGGATTCCCGATCCCCGGTCGAGTTCCAGGATCCATTCGGCGGCGTTGTCCAGAAAGTACCGATCGTGGGTGACGGCGACGACCGTCCCGGGGAATTTCTGGAGGAACTGCTCGAGCCAGTCCACCGATTCGGCATCCAGATGGTTGGTCGGCTCATCGAGAAGAAGCATGTCAGGGTTTGAGAGAAGGAGCCGGCAAAGGGCCACCCGCCTCTTTTCTCCGCCGGAGAGGGTCTCGATTCTGGCCTCCCATGGAGGGAGACGAAGCGCATCGGCGGCAACTTCCATCTTTTGTTCCATGTTGTGGCCGTCTCCGGTCGCGATGACCGCCTCGAGCCGGGCCTGCTCCTTGGCCAGGGCATCGAAGTCCGCCCCGGGCTCCGCATAGGCGGCGTAAACCTCCTCGAGTTTCTTGTGGGCCTCGAACAGCTCTCCCAGACCTTCCTCAACCGCGCCGCGGACCGTCATCTTCGGATCGAGTTCGGGTTCCTGGGGAAGATAGCCGATGCGGATGCCCGGCATCGGGATCGCTTCCCCGAGGATGTCGGTGTCCACCCCCGCCATGATTCGGAGAAGGGTCGACTTTCCCGAGCCGTTCAAGCCCAGAACTCCGATCTTCGCTCCCGGCAGAAAGCTCAGGGAGATATCCTTGAGGATCTGACGCTTGGGAGGAACGATCTTGCCCACGCGGTTCATCGTGAAGACGTATTGTGCCATGGAACTCCTGCCATGAAGAGAAATGTGAAGGGATTCCCGGGAAGCCGGGTTTCTTCCGAGAAGATTCCTCTATGATAGAGGGATTTCCGAAAGAAATCTCGACCCGGTCCATGGTGGATCTGAAATGCCGTAAAAGGAAAGGGCTGGCGCTCTTTCCCCCACAGGAGAGATTCAGGTCTGGGAAGGATTCAGTTTTTTACGAGGAAGATGTTCGCGACCACGACAAGTCCCGCCGTGACCGCGAAGATGGCCAGGACGATGGAGACGAGGATCACGGAGCCTGCCAGGATTGGATATTTGTCGATGAATTTTCGCATCATGATCGATTGTCCTTTTGCATCGTTCCTCCCGGAGATTATGAGAAAGCCGTCTGAAAAGCCAGAGGCGGGTTTTTCTGTTTTCTTGTCCAGTCTACTCCACTTGCCAGGAGAGAGGGGAGCCCTTCTTTTCTCTCTTCTACATCCCCCGGTATCCGAAGGGACCGTTGAAATAGAGGGTGGCTGTTCCCATGGGTGTGACGGTGGCAGGGTAGTTGGCCTCGTAGACCGGCATGGCCACGCCCGCCCCCCATGTCACCGAAAACTTCTGGGTATGAGGCCAGGTTATCTCCACTTCGGGGGCCCACCACAAGAAGGAAAAGGGGGGAGCGTTGGCCGCACCGAAGAAGAGGCTCTGTCCGCTTTGGGACTCGCCGTAGAGTTCAATCAGGTATCCGGCCCCCCATTCGGTGTTGATCACGTGCTCGAAGGCCCCCGCGTAGTAGAGAAGGTTCCCGTCCACCATGTGAAAGTTGGGAAGGTGGTTATGGTTGGTACTGTTGTCGAATTCATATCCGACGCCCACGGTGGAGGGATTTTCGACGATGTCGCCCAACTGAAAGTAAAACATGAAGGGTTTGACATGTTTGCGAACGAGCAGCATGATCCCTTCGTTGAAGGTTCCGTTTCCAAGCTGGTCGGCCGAATAGTCCTGGGGGTTCAGGTTCAGATACTTCCCGGAGGGGATCCAGAAGTCGAAGGTGAGGGCGATGGCCGGCCGTGTGAGAGGGAGGTAGACGTTGGCATCCGAGGTCAGTTCCCATTTGATCTCGAAATGGGTATTCCCCACCCCGAAGACGCTTGCAGAGTGACCTGCCGGAATTTGCGGGGGGCCTACCCAGGTCTGCTCCAGAGGCAAAAATGTGTCGAGTTCCAAATTGTGGCCAAGACCAATGGCAAGTCGCATCGGCATATACAGATAAGAGACACCGGGGGACAGGAAGTCGTAGGCGAAGGGCTCGATGTACCACGATCCGATTGGCTCCACTTCGGCGGTTCCGGTGAAAAAAGGTCCGCTGGTGTTCGGGCCCCAGGGCAGAAAGGGCGGAGCCAGGGCCTGGAAGTCCTTGGCCATTTCCGCATCGTCCGAAAAAGGAAGGAAAAAGTCGCCGCTTCCGGTATTGGCGGGGGAGATGGCCCGGGCCATGGGAGGGAAAAGAAAAAGAATTAAGAAAGCTCCCGTGAGGACGCACAGGGGGTGTCGGTTATGGGAAAAACGCATGCCGGAGGCTCCCGGGCAGAATTGTGGTCAGTGATTAACGGGAGAAGGGAAGTCCGGACGTTGACATCTCGTCGTGCTTTTCCAGAAGGACGGCCATGGCCCGTGCGTTTTGCCCATTGTGGATCAGGGCCTTGGCCAGCATCTTCCGGTATCCGTGGGGCCAGGTGCGCCGCGGCTCGATGAGGGAGAGAAGGGCAAGGGCATGATGGTACTGATGATTGGCGATGAGGATCCGGGCCTCATTTAAAATATAAGGTTCGTCGTTGTCGTCGTTTCTGAGGACGCGGGCCTGTTCCAGGTAGCCCACCGCTTTCTGGTAGTCCCCTTCCTTGAACTCGATGTAGGCCATGTTGTTCAGAATGGTCGGTTCGGTCGGGTTGTCCCGAAGGGCCCGCTTCAGGTCCGCCTCTGCCAACTCGAGCTGTCCGCTCCGGATTTCCGAATAGGCCTGCTGTTCGTGCAGGTAGGCCCGGACGGCCGGTTCTGTCGTGGCCGCGCAGGCGGACAGGATAAGGGTCAGTGTTCCGAGGGCGAGTGAAACCACTTTTCGAGTCATGGGAACGATTCCTTCCTGAAACGAACGTCAAATTGATATGTCATCATTCCGGAGCCGCAAAAGCCGGGCGTAGTAGGCGGCGGCCAGACCCAGCACGGCAAAATCGTCCATCAGTCCCAGAAAGGGGACGGTGTCGGGAATGAAGTCGATGGGGGTCAAAAGGTAAAAAAGAGCTCCATATGCGATGAATTTTTCGGGAAGCGAGACCGTGTCGGAATGAATGACGGCCCAGAGGGCCGATATCCGTTCGGACCAGTCCTTGCCCATTTCCTTGAAGGAAAAGACCTTGCCGGAATTTTTCTCGACATCGGCCTGCTTTTTCGACTGGGCTCCGATCTGGACCAGTCCGGTCAGAATCCTGTCTCCCGAGATGGTGCGGTCCTGTCCAAAATCGGCATCGAGCCCGAGATTCTGGATGGCGGCGGCATAATCTCCGGAGGGAAGGGCAGAGGCGAGAAGCGACTGAATCGCTTCGCTGGTCGGGTCCAGCCTGCCTTCCGAGATCAGGCGGAGACACGTTTCCCGGATCGCCGGAACGTAGACCGCAGGAATGGAAGTTTCACCCCCTTTTTTCATCCAGCGTCGAAGGGTCATTCCCGAAAGCCCGATCTGTTTCCCCAGCTCTTCCGGAGAATACCCCGTTTCTTTCATGAGGATTAACAATTGTGAATTTGTCATGATTGAATGTTAAGGCGAACAGGGGAGATTGTCAAGACTTGAGTTCATCGATTTTGAATCTGGGAGCGACTGGAAGAAAGCCAGTCCGGGTTCCCCCGGAGGCAGGTCAAGGTCGATCAGGAAATTTCCCTCCAGGGAGCGATCGCCTTCTAGGCAATTCTCTGGGTAAAAGAATATCCCTCGGCATCCGTTGGAAGGGGCGACCATCTTTGATGGTGCGCAAAAATGTTCTTTTATAACGGTGAATAACGGAATTTTGTCCGGCGGAAAATAAGGACGGCCTTCAGAAAACAGGAGAATATGTGGAGGCTTTAGAATGAGCTTGGGGGAGATGAGCTGGCAATTATGCCAGATCATAATCCCAATCACAATTTGGAAAGGGATTGTATTTCAAATGGTTGCGGGGAGAGGATTTGAACCTCCGACCTTCGGGTTATGAGCCCGACGAGCTACCGAGCTGCTCCACCCCGCTTGAAGAATATAGGCGAAAAGGGATCTTCCTGTCAAGAAGAGGGAGGTGGGGATTAAAATTATCTTCATGGCTCTTTGCTTGCTGAAAAATGGAAAACGGGATGTTGGTCAGATGGAGCAGGAATCTGTTAAGCTTTGGATTCGGGTGCACCGGGATTTTGAGGCGGAAGAATTCTCCTGGCGGAGGCGGTGGTCTCTGCGGCGAACGGCTCCGTCCGGGACGGTAAAGAGGGAGATTTGTGCTGTCGATGAGTGCCGATACTGATCTTGTGGTTCTGGGAGCCGGTTCAGCAGGCTACGTCGGAGCCATTCGGGCGGCTCAACTCGGGATGAGAGTGACGGTCCTCGATCCCGCTCCCGTGGGAGGAACCTGCCTCCACGACGGCTGCATCCCGACCAAGGCGCTTCTTGAGGTCTCGGGATTCCTCCGCTCCCTGGGCGAGGCCGAGCGATTCGGGATTTCGGTCCCTCCTCCGACCCGGAATCCCGAAAAGCTGGGTCTCTATCGGTCAGCCATCATCGACAGACTGACCCGCGGCATCGAATTCCTGTTCAAAAAACATGGCATCACCCATGTTCGGGCAAAGGGAACGCTCATGGCCCCTGGCCTTGTCCGGATCGTGGATGGAACGTCCCGCGAGCTAAGAACGCGGCATGTTCTGCTTGCGACAGGCTCCCGTCCCCGTCCCCTGCCGGGATTGCCCTTCGACGGGCGCCGGATCCTCAGCAGCACCGATATGCTGCGACTCGGGGGATTCGACGGGCGGATCGCCATTATCGGAGGCGGGGCGATCGGCTGCGAATTTGCGGACATCCTTTCGGCGTTCGGAAGCCGGGTCCTTCTTCTGGAGCGTGAATCCCGGCTTCTCCCCCTCGAAGACCCGGAGGTGGGGGATGTTCTGGCCCGCGAATTCTCGGGGATGGGGATCGAAGTGCGGACCGGAGTGACCTCTCTGTCGATCATTCAGGATTCCTCCCCTCTCTCCCTCGTGTTCATGGATGGAAAAGGCAGACAGGAGGAGGCGCAGACCGAGGCCGTTCTGGTCGCCATCGGCCGGGAGCCGGTCCTGGAGGGAATCGGGCTTGAAAACGTCGGCCTTTTGCCGGGGAAAGGGGGGTTTCTTCCCGTCAGTCCCCAGGGGGAAACAGCTGTGCCGGGTATCTATGCGGCAGGCGACCTGGTCGGGGGGCTTCTTCTGGCCCACAAGGCGAGCCACGAGGCGATTATCGCCATCGAGGCGATGGCAGGGAAAAATCCTTGCCCCCTCGACCCTTCCCAGGTGCCCCGGGTGGTCTATACCCATCCCGAGGCGGTCTCCATCGGTCTGACCAGGGAAGAGGCCGAAGGACGAGGGCACTCCGTCTCGGAAGGACGCTTTCCCCTGATGGCCAATGGCCGATCCCTGATCGAAGGCAACAGGAAAGGCTTTTTCAAGGTCCTTTCGGACAGGGACACCGGTCGCATTCTGGGGTTTCATGGGATCGGTCCCCATTCTTCAGAAATGATCGGAGCGGTCGCTTCGGCAATGGGGGACAAGGAAGGGGCCCAACGGCTCATGGAGGGAATTTTTCCCCATCCCACCGTGAGCGAAGCCATCCACGAGGCCTTTCTTGACCTTGTCGGGAGGGCCATCCATCGATGATCGCACTCCTTCATAAGGGTTGAGCGTGGGATTTGTCTCTCTGATCTCTCCGATGCGGGATCTGACCCCCTGGAAAAAAATCCTCGATTACGGGATCAATTCCAATCTCGTGACGTCCTTTGCCGCCGATTCAGCCGGAAAGATCGTTCTTTTTGAGGATGGCCTCATCTTCATGACGAAATTGCCGGCCCGCTCCCTTTCCCGGATGCCTGTCCGGGATCTTTGGGAGCATCTCAAGCGCAGGGGAAACGTGCAGCCCCAGGGGAATGAAGGGCCGTCCGACCTGTTTCGCCGGACCGACTTTCGGGGGCAAGGGGACCAGGGTACCCTTGTGTGGAGAGGATTTCCTCTGGGCGCGATGGCTCCGCCCGCCGGAATCTATTTCCTTTCCTACTATGACCGGATGCCGAGCGACAAACAGATGGAGACGATCGAGGTTCCCTCCATCGTCCAGATGAAGGACAAGATCCAACTCGCCGTGGCTCACCATCTGCTCGATGAATCAGACCAGAGGGTTCTGCACGACGAGATTCCGCGGCTGATGGAGTGGGAATCAGAACAGTTCAAGTTCAACCGGGTTTTTCTGGTCGACGGGGTGACGCTCGATGACGGGGCGCGCCCGATCTACCTCCAGTTCGAGGGGCCCGAAGACAATCTCCGGATGATTCAGGAAAATGTGTCGATCGGAGATATCCAGTTCTTTCGCAGGATGGCCGAGGGGGGGGCTCGGCCCGCCCTGATCGAGCATACCGAGAAGCCGTACCGCTACGAGGTGATGCTCCCCCTCACCTGGTATATCCATGTGATGGGATGGATCGGCATCCCCTTTCCCTCTCTCGATCTTTGGATGAAGCCCGTGCGCCTCAACTTCGAGGAGATCGTCCGGAACATGGGGGATGCCCTTGGCGAGGAACGCATGGCCCTGGGTCTTCTTCCGAAATACGATGTCCACCGGGGGCTTTTCGAGGAGGAGAGCTTCCTGGTGCTGATGGATGGCATGATCGTCCGTCATCCACCCAGGCCCTTTGTCCTTCTGCGTATTGAGAACGATTCCGGCTCCAGGGAGATTCTCCAGGGCATACTGGACCGTTCCAAGAGACCTTCCGACATTCTGGCCCAGGTCGGAGAGGATCTGGTCCTCCTTTTCCCGGATCAGGACGTCGCGCGCGCCCGGGGGATCGAAGACCGTTACCGGGAGCTGCTCGAAAAGCTTGTCTCGACCCATCCGGATCTTTCCCCCACGCTCTCCGTCTTCTGGTTTCCTTCCACGGCCTGGACGAGCCATGATCTTCTGAAGGCTCTTGATGCCCGGCCGAAAATTCGGATCACTCCTCATGCCGGGGGACCCTCCAGTCAGAAAGTCTTCGATGATTGGTTCAAGCGCTTTCTCGTGCTGAAGGACTGGGAGTGAAGGGCGCCCTGATTCCGATGAAAAGAAAGCGGATTTTTTATTTTTTGGCGGTTTTTCAGGCCTTTCTTTTTTCGTCCCTTACCTTCGCCCAAATCCCGCCCCGGGCCGACCATGTTTTCGTCATCATCATGGAAAACAAGGGATACCGGGAGATCGTCGACGGAAAGGATGCCCCCTATTTCAACAGCCTGGCGGGGGGGCGACTGACAAATGACTGGAGCCTTGCCCATCCAAGCCTTCCGAACTATGTGGCGATGATGGGGGCCTGGCCGCCCCTGCCCGTCTCGGACGATCCCCGTATCCGGATCCAGGGCGACAGCTTTCCGGAAGAAATGCTCCTTCACGGACATTCCGTCGGGGCCTATATGCAGGGACTTCCGAGAGCCGGCTTCGGAGGAGCCAAGTCTCCCCGTCTGTTCGTCCGGTATGTCCTGAAGCACGACCCTTTTCTTCTTTTCTCGCGTCTCAGAAAGGGCCCCGTCAGGAGGACGGTCGTTCCTCTTTCCCGGCTTCCTGAGGATCTTGCCCGGGGGCAGGTCCCGGAGTTTGCCCTCGTCGTTCCCGATCTCTGTCACGACATGCACGGTGCCTTCACCTGCCATTTCCATAACCGTCACGAGCTCGTGAGGGCCGGGGACCGCTTTCTCGCCCACTGGATCCCCCTCATCGAGGAGTCTTCTCTTTTCCGCAAAGATCATGTCTGGGTCTTCGTCCTGTGGGATGAATCGGGGTACGACGCGAAGGGGGAAGCTTCCCGGGCCCCCAGGCCGAATATCGCGCGCATTCATGCGGGGGGGAGGATTCCCTTTCTCTGGATCGATTCAACGGATCCGCATCCCTGGCGATCCCGATGCTTCGCGAATCATTACTCGCTGCTGGAGACGCTCACGACAAACTTCGGTCTTCCGGAACTGGCACCTCCGGGGGAACGGGTTCCCTTGCCGGTCAAAGGACAACCCTGCCCCGGTCTCTGAAGGCCCTGACTGTCACCTTTCAAAGTGGCCACGCGGCCCTCTTCTCGGAGATGGTTACTGAAAAATAGCCGGCTTGATCCTCCCGGAAGGGTGGACTAAGATCAAAGAACAGGGATGCTCCCGGACACTTAACAGGGAAAGGATAAATCGATGGAACGAATTTCCTTTGTATTGGCCTCCGACTCTCTCGAAAAGATGCATGCCGTCGGACTCATAGCTTCCGTGGCCGCGGTGAGCCAGATGGAAGTGAACGTCTTCGTGACGATGAATGCCGTCACCGCCTTCAGAAAATCAACGGTGGAAAAAAAGGGCTTCAAGGTGGACGGGGAGATCGGACGACATCTTCTCGAGAAAGGTGGACCCATGTTTTACGACCTTCTCCAGCAGGGAAAGATGATGGGAACCCTCAAGGTCTACGCCTGTGCCATGGCCCTTGAACTTGTCGGGGAGAAGCTCGACCAGTTTGTCCCTGTCTTCGACGAGGTGCTGGGAGTTGCAGGATTTCTCGGGAAGGCGGAGGGTGGCCAGGTTCTTTTTGTATGACAACCGATGAACGGACAGGAGAGAAAAATGGCAGAAGACACAGGGGTTAAAATCGATGAGATCGTCGACGGTAGAGGACTTTTTTGCCCTGGCCCTTTGATGGAGCTGATCAAGACCATCCAGCTCAAACCTGTCGGGACGGTTCTATCGGTTCTCTCCACAGACGAAGGGTCGGCGAAGGATATCCCCACCTGGATTCAGAAGGTTGGACAGGAGTATCTGAAGACGGAAAAGAAAGATGGGTACTGGGAGGTCATCGTCAAAAAAGTGAAATAAAAAGGGGGAGACCCTCTTTTTTGGGAAGAGATGAAACGGACCTGTCGAGGGTCCGTTTTTTTGTGTCAATGATCGGGGTGGTCTGCCCCTGCTATCTCGAGATAACGGGCGATGTCGGCGGAAGAAAGGCCGAGTTCTCTCGGGTGGTAGGTCTGCTTGACCCGGGAGCGGTCGATGGTGGACAGGGTGATCGGGACGGGTTCCGGAAGGGGGACCCCCGGCTTCGAGAAAATCGCGAGCAGGTTGACCGGTCCGGTATGGGTGTCCGGATCCTTGTATTCGGTGATCATGGCGATCCGTCCGTCGGTGAGGAGCACGAGAGAGGCGACGGGGTAGATGCCCACCATCTGGACGAGGTTTGCGATTGCCCTCGGGTCGAGCTTGTGGAGTTCGCGCTCCAATAGATAGGAGAGCGTTTTCGCGGGGGAGAGTGGAGGACGATAGATTCGTCCGGCCGTAAGGGCTTCGTAGATGTCGAGAACCATCAGGGACCGACTGACCGGATCGATGTCTGGCAGATCCAGCCCGAAGGGGTAACCGCCGCCTCCCTTCCGCTCGTGATGCTCCATGGCGACATGGGTGCAGACTCCGCGAACCATATCGTCCTTCGACTTCGAGAGGATGGAGTAACCGAGCCTCGGGTGGCGCTTCATTGTCTCCCACTCGTTCGGGTCGAGCTTGCCTGGCTTCTTCAGGATTTCAAGAGGAATGAGCGCCTTTCCAATATCGTGAAGAAGGGCGGCCAGCCCCCACATCGGAAGCTCTTCGTGCGGGACTCCGGTCTGCTGGGCCAGCCCCATGGCGAGAATCATGGTGTTGGTGGAATGGACGTAGGATTCGTCGTCGACTTCGGACAAGGTGACGAGAAAGGAATTCTTTCGGGGATCCCGCAGCAGCATGTCCAGGGTCTCCACCACCTGGTAGCGCAGCGGAGCCACGTCCAGCGCGTTTCCCATGCGAACGTCGCCGAAACTCTTCGCGACGACCGCCACGGTCTTGTCGTGGAGGGCGTTCCACTCCTTGAGGGAGGGAAGGGGAAGGACCTCCATCCCCCGTAAGATCGGGGTTTCCCCCTCCTCCGTTTGTTTGTCCGTTTCCTTCTCGGGAGCGCGGGTGGGCTGCGGGTCGGGGATCCGGACCGTCACCATGCGGATCCCGTTCTGGCGAAGCTTCTGGATCTCATCTCGCGACTGGACGCGGAAGCGATGGAACAGGATGTTGGTTTCGAGCCAGCTCTTGTCCAGAGCCACCACCTCCATGCCGATTTCGAGTTTGTCGACGGGAATGATCTTGTTCATGGGAGACTCCGGAATGGGGAGGGGGAAGTCGCGGAGGGATCGTAGGGGGTTTCCGCGAGTCGTTCCTCTGCCTCGGAAAAACTCTTGGTTTGACCCGAGGCAAAAAGGAAAAGGGCTGCCTGGCGTTTGAGAAGAGGGGCCAGCGGGTGGGACGGATCTCTGTCGATTCCCCGGATAAAGGAGTCCTGTTCTGGCGGAGGAAGAGGCCCGGTTTCTCCGGACGGGGGCGGAATGGTGACGGGTTGAAGCTCCGGCCCCAGGGCCGGATCGAGAAGGTAGCAGAGGGTGGCTCTGTGGGGGTGGAGATCCACCCCTCCCTCGGATCCGCAGACAAAAAGGATGCGTCGTGAGGGTGTGATCCCGTTTCGATCAAGGGCATGGCGGAGCTTGTCGATGATCGGCTCATGAAAGATGCCGATGATCTGGGCGGTGGCATCGAGGGGATTGGCGCACTTCTCGACGGTGTTCCAGAGAGTCCTGAGGCCCAGCTCCTGGCGCAGGGGCAGAAGACGGGCGAGCTCCGGACGAAAGGATTCCTGGGAGAGACAGAGGACGTCCCCTTCTCCTTCGGGAATCCGGGAAAATGGCGTTTGTGACAGGGGGCGTCCGAGGGCATTCCAGATGTCGAGGACGCCTGGCCCCTGTTTGACCGGGACCTTCGAAAGTCCGTGAAGAACGACCCTGAGTCCCGCCCGAGCCGCCGCGATCGCGGCGGGAACGACGAGGCTCAAAGAGCGTTTTTTTCCGTCATAGGGGTCGCCGACATCGAGGTCATAACGGGTCGGAGCGGAAAGAGGCAGGGTGTCTCGGAGAGCCTCGAGAAAGCCACCCATTTCATCGGCCGTTTCCCCTTTCAGGCGAAGTCCCAAAAGAAGGGCGCCGGTCTGTGCGGAGGTCGCAGCTCCGGACAGCATGAGCCGGGCCGCATCGGCCGCTTCGGCGCGGCTCAGATCCCGCGATCCGAGGGGGCCTGTCCCGACTTTCTTGATGTATTCCCTGATCATTTCCGGTTGCACTTCATCCTCATTGTCGCTCCGGATCCATATTCAAGGGGAGGGCGAAGGTCAAAGCCCCCCGAGACGTTTCAGGACAATGTCTCCAGGGACTGCCGCCGGGGAGAGCTCCCTGAGGTAGAGGATCGTCTTGAGGATGTCCTCGGGCTGGATCATTTCCGATTCGGGAACGGGAGCTCCCGACACGAGCGGTGTGGCGACATACCCGGGACAGATCGCGACTGCCTTGACGCCGTTCGGCGCCCCTTCGGCCAGCAAGGATCCTGTCAATCCCCTCAAGGCGAACTTTGTCATGGAATAGAGGGAAGATCCGGCCCAGGCCTCAAGCCCTGCCACGGAGGAGATATTGACGATCAGACCATTCCCGTGTTTTTTCATGATCGGGAGGATTGCCCGGGAGAGGAGAAAGGGGGCTCTCAGATTAACGGCCATCAACCGCTCGAAATCTTCGAGGGTCGCCTCCTCGACTTCGCCGAAGATGGCGAGGCCGGCATTGTTCACAAGAAGATCGATCCTCTGGGAAAGGGCTCCCGTGGCGGCATCGATCAGCCGTCCGACCTCTTCCGTGCGCGCAAGGTCGCAGGCAAGGGTGTAGAGCGTTCCCTCCTTTCCCCTGGACTCCTCCGTCAGCCGATCGAGACGCGGGCCGCTTCGTCCGGTCGCGAAGACGCTGTGCCCAAGGGAGAGAAGGCCTCGGGCCACCGAGAGTCCGATTCCGGAGGTGGCTCCGGTGACAAGGGCATGGATCTTGGGCTCCCGGGCGTTCACGGACCCGCTTCCTTCTCTTTCCGCGGCTTCTTTGACTCCGTCCAAAGAGCCTCCCATTGTTCGGAGGTCAGGTCGGCAAGGGGGATCCCCTGCGCGGCCGCCTCCCGTTCCATGAAGCGGAAACGGTCACGGAATTTTCTGTTGGCGGAGGACAGGGCCTCCTCGGGCCGAATTCCCGAAAGTCTTGCGAACTGGGCCAGGACGAACAGAAGGTCCCCGATCTCCTCCGCAAGACGTTCGGGACCCTCGAGGCGCGCCTCGAGAACTTCCTGCCATTCCTCGAGGACCTTGGGACAGACCGCATCGGGGGAGGGCCAATCGAATCCGACCCGTCCCGCCTTCTGTCCCTGCTTGGCCGCGACCGTCAGTGCGGGCATGGTCGGCGGGATTCCGTCGAGGACCGATTGTCTGTCCCGATGCTCCGGTTCCTTCCTTTTTTTCTCCTCCCATGTCTCCCAGATCGCGGCGAGGCTCTTTCCGGGGGCCGGTGACTCGAAGACATGGGGATGGCGGGAGACCATCTTGCGGGCGGCCCCGTCGAAAATGGTGCCGAGGGACTGGCCGGACTTCTCCCACAAAATTCTTCGGGCCATGAAAAGGATGACGAAAAGGTCCCCCATCTCCCGGGCGATGTTTTCGGAGTCGTCCTTCTGCACGGATTCTTCGAGTTCGAAGATCTCATCCTTGAGATCGGCAACCAGGGCGGAAAGGGTCTGTTTTTTGTCGAAAGGACACCCGTTTTCTCCCCGGAGATGATCGACGACCCGTGATAGACGGCGGAATCCCTGAAGATCTCCCGAGGTTTCCGTCAGGGGTTGGGCGCGGTTGTCCGGAGCGTCGTGGAGGGTTTCGAGATAGCGGGACGGATCGAAGGTCATGGATTCTCCAGGGTCTGGGAGTGGCTCGGGTTTCATTATACGGGGATCGAACTGCCGGGGAAAGGCCTCATCTTGATTGACCTGAAATCTTTTTTGACGAAGGATTTCTCAAGGTGCGTTGACCTTGCCGGGAGAGTAGGAAAAAATGGGGGGGCGGAATGGAGTTGCCCGGGACCAGGGGAAACGTTTGACTTGTCTCTCCTGAAGGTTTTAGAATCAAAACATCATGATACGGTGTCTCAAAAAAGGGGAGCGATGAGGGTGAGGAGAGTCGAGCTGGAATCGAACCGGGAAACCGGAAGAGGATGGGTCCTTTTTTGGGGAGTCCTCTGCTTTGTCCTGGGAACGCCTGTCTGGGCGAACGCCGTGCAGGATACACCCCTAAGCGCTTCTCAGGAAATAAACGGCGGAAGCGGAGCTGAGCCCCGGAACCCCAAGGATCAGGATCCCCCCCTCACCGTAGAGCAGGCCGTTCGTATCGCCCTCGAAAAAAATCCCAACATCCTCTCCTTCCGCAAGACGTGGCAGGGGACGAAAGATCTCGAGAAAACCGCCCTGGCGCCCGCCGATCCGCTTCTTCAATGGGAGTATGGAGGAGGAGAGCAGGGGAATGCCCAGAATGTCCTGACCAACGCCGCCGGAGTGCCGTCGGGAGTTCAGAACGTGGGGCTTCCCTATCCAAACGGAAGCAACTGGGCCATCGTTCAGTCCTTTCTGTTTCCAGGGAAAGCTCTTTATGGGTACAAGGTCAACAAGGACAACACGAAGATCGCCTACGAGGGCTACCGGGTCCAGCGGGTCCAGCTCAGGAACCAGACGGAACTTTCCTGCTATCAGTGGCTTCTGTCCCAGGAAACGCTTCGCTTGAACGAGGAGCTCCAGACCTGGCTCATGCGGGTCCTTGAGATCACCAAGGCCAAGCTGTCGGTGGGGTCGGTCCAGATTCTCGATGTGGTCAACGCCCGCGTGGCGCTCTCCCAGGCCCGCCTCGACCGTCTGACGGCGAAATACCAGATGGAGGTGGCCAGGAAACAGCTCAACATGCTCCTCGGCTTTTCGATGGATCGTCCGACCCGGGTGGAAAAGCTTTCGGATCCCTCCCCAATCCCATTCTCCATGGCCGACCTTGAGGGCAGGGCGCTGGAAAACAGGCCGGACCTTCTTTCGGCCAGGGCCACGGTCGATCTGAACCGCCACCAGCTGACCCTGTCCAAGCTCGGCTTCATGCCCGACTACCAGTTGACCGGATCCGAAGGAGGGGAATCCTGTTACGGTTTCTCCGGCCTGAATTGCTGGTATGTGGGAGTTCAGATCAACGTGCCGGTCTTCGCTCCCATCAAGCAGAACCTTCAATACGCCTCCCAGAAGGAAATGCTTCGCGCGGCGGACTGGCAGTACCAGTGGCAGACGGCGCAGGTCCGCCTCGCGGTGGACAATCTCTATGCCCAGGTCGTTCTCGCCTACCGGCAGTACCGGATGAACGCCGACGAGATCCTTCCCCAGTCCCGTCTTGCCTTCGAACTCGCCCTGACCGGATACGAGAACCAGAAAAACGATTTTCTCTATCTGATCAACGCTGTCCAGGCCTACCGCCAGGCCCAGTACAACCGCTACCAGAGTCTGACCGCCTATTATCAGTCTCTCAGCAATCTTGAGGCGGCGGTCGGAGCTCCCTTGCCTTTCGACAGGCATTCGGACAAGCCCTGACCCCTATCCTGGGAGTATGACGGAACTCACCCCCCGCTCCCGTTTTGCGGGAGCCAATGCAAGGAAGGCTCGAATGCGGAAGGTTTTCATGGCAATGGTCGCGATGTCGTTTCTTTTGCTGGAGGGAGGTGCAGAAGGCCTTCGTCCGGCCGCCGCCTCGTCGGGCGAGACGGAAAAGGAGGTGCGCCTCTCTCCCGCCCAGTCGGCGGCCGGATGGGTCCAGGTCATCACCGTCGAAAAAAAGAGCATGGAGACGGAACTTCGAAGAACAGGAACCCTCAACTTCGACGAGGAGAAGGTGTCGATCCTCTCGGCCCGTGTCGCCGGCCGGGAGGTGAAGATCCTGGCCTTCGAAGGACAAAAGGTCCACAAGGACGATCCGTTGGCCTATGTCTACAGCCCGGACTATACGACGGCCGAGGTGGAGCTGTTGAACGCCTTCAAGGTGGCCAAGACCCTGTCCGACAAGGCAGAGAGCGGCGCCTACATTACCGCGGCCGAGAGAAAGCTTCGGTTGATGGGGGCCTCCGAAGGGGACATCGATACGATCTCCCGGACACGGACGGTCTCCCGCTACCTGACCCTCCATGCGCCACGGTCGGGGGTCATCCTGAACTCGGCTCTCCGGGCGGGCCTCTTCATGAATCCCGGCGACCAGCTCATGACCATCGCCGACCTGTCGAGCCTCCTGGTCTACATGGATATCTACGAAGGGGACTTCCCCCTCGTGAAGAGGGGGCAGACGGTGTCTCTTGAAACCGTCGCCTACCCGGAAAAGATCTTCCCCGGCAAGATCGTCTACCTGGGGGGAATGGTCGACCCCAACACCCGGACCTTCCATGTGCGGGCCGAGATCCCCAACCCGGAGCGGCTGCTCAAGCCCGGAATGTTCGCCACGGTCCGGATCCGGCTGAACGTTCCGCATCCGGTGGTGGCCGTCCCCGAAGTGGCGGTCCTCCGGGATGAACATGGCTATCATGTTTTTGTGGAAAAGGCTCCGGGAGCCTTCATGCTTCGTCGTGTCCAGACCGGACCGGAGGAGAAGGGATGGATCCGGATCGAGTCCGGGCTTGTCCCCGGTGAAAAGGTGGCGGCGAAGGGGGCCCTCCTTCTGGAGGGGATCCGTGAGACCAATCTCAGCGAGGCGACGGGGACGACCCCCCCGCTTGGACGGATAAGGAGTCCTCGTCCATGAAGCATCTCGTCGCATTTGCCCTCCGGGAGAGGGTGATTGTCTTTCTGGTAGCGATTACCCTCTCCGTGGTGGGGGTCTTTTCCTACGAGAATCTTCAAATCGAGCCCTATCCCGATGTCTCGCCGCTCGAGGTGCGGGTTCTCACCCAATGGGCCGGCCGCGGGGCGGAAGAGGTCGAGCGGCAGATCACCCTTCCGGTCGAGATCGCCATCAACGGGACTCCCGGGATGAAGACCCAGCGGTCGATCTCCATGTATGGACTCTCGGTGGTCATCGCCGTCTTCAAGGACGGGGTCGACGACTTCGAGGCCCGTCACCGGATCTACAACCGCATCTCCCAGGCCAATCTTCCCGCCGGAGTGACGCCGGTTCTCGACATCAACACCCCGGCCACCGGTGAGATTTACCGATATACTCTCACGGGGGCTCCCCTGGACCAGCTCAAGACGCTGGACGACTGGGTCCTGGAGCGGCGTTTCAAGGAGATTCCGGGGGTGGCCGACGAGTCCGGGATGGGAGGATGGATCCGGCAGTACCAGATCCTGGTGGACCTGGCCCGTCTCAGGGATTTCAACATCCCTCTCTCACAGGTCCTGGCGGCGGTCTCCGCAGCCAACAACAACGTCGGGGCTTACGTGATGAATTTCGGGGAGACGGCCGCGGTCGTGCGGGGCCTCGGACTCCTCAAGAACCGGGAGGACATCGGCCATGTGATGGTGGGGGAGGTCAAAGGGACTCCCGTCCTTCTCCGGGATATCGCCACGGTCCGGATTGGCCCCCAGCCGCGCCTTGGACGGGTCGGCCGAAATTACGAGAACGACACCGTCGAAGGGGTGGTGCTCCTTCTTCGGGGGGCGAACACCCGTCACGTGATGAAGAGGATCCACGAAAAGGTCGCCGAAATCCGGGCTCACGATCTTCCTCCGGGGGTCAAGCTGCTTCCCTTCTACGACCGGACACAGCTCATGCACTGGACGCTCCATACCGTCCTGGAGAACCTCTCCCTCGGAATCGGACTCGTTCTTCTCACTCTCTATCTGTTCCTGGGGAACCTTCGTTCGGCGATCATCGTGGCCATCACCATTCCCGTGGCCCTTCTGACCGCTTTTTCCATCATGAAGCTCCACGGGGTCTCCGCGAACCTGCTCTCTCTGGGTGCCATCGACTTCGGAATCCTGGTCGACGCCTCGGTCATCGTGGTGGAAAACATCTACCGCCATCTCACCCAGGACAGGCAACACAAGGAGCGGCCCTCGATCTTCGTGGTGATCTACGAGGCGGTGACCGAGGTGCAGTCGGCGACGGTCTTCTCCACCCTGATTGTTTTCTCGGCCTACGTTCCGCTCCTCTTCATGAGCGGAATCGAGGGAAAGATCTTCTTTCCCATGGCCTACACGATGGGCGGGGGGCTCCTGGCGGCGGTGCTGCTCTCGATGACCCTCTCGCCGGCCTTTTCCTCCGTTCTCCTCAAAAATGTCGGCGCCCATCCCGATACCCCCCTGATGCGGGTCGTAAAGAAGGGATACGACGCGATCCTCCTCTTCGTCCTCGACCGGCCCCGCCTGGTCCTTTCCATCGCGGGGATCTTCCTGGTGCTGACGGTAGGGATCGCCCTCCCCAGGCTGGGATCGGAGTTCCTGCCCAAGCTCGAGGAGAACAACCTCTATATTCGGGCGACCTATCCGGCGGCGATCAGCCTCGATTACGGGGCCCGTCTCACCGACGGGATCCGTCGGCTCGTTTTGGAGATTCCGGAGGTCAAGACGGTGGTGTCCGAAGAGGGACGACCAGATGACGCCTACGACGTGGGAGGCTTCTGGAACGCCGAGTTTGCGATTTTCTTCAAGCCCCATGCCCAATGGCGCAAGGGTGTGACGAAGGAGCAGATCCAGAAGGAGGTCCTGGCCCGTCTCAAGACAATGCCGGGCATCACCTTCAATGTCTCACAGTACATCGAGGACAACGTCGAGGAGGCTGTTTCGGGGGTCAAGGGGCAGAACAGCGTGAAGATCTATGGACCCGACCCGGTGGAGCTCGAAAAGCTCGGCCACCAGGCCATGGGGATTCTCGGGAGCATTCAAGGCTTCCACGACCTGGGTCTTTTCCGGATCCGGGGAGGCCCGGAGCTCGACATCCGGGTCGATCCCCTGGCCTGCGCCCGGTACGGAATCCATGTGGCCGACGTGGAAGGGGTCATTCAGGCGGCGGTTGGCGGCGTCGCGGTGACGCAGGTTCTGAAGGAGGAAAAGCGGTTCGACGTGACGGTGCGGCTCTCCCATCCTTACAGGAAGGATATCTCGGCCATCCGGTCCATCCCGGTCGACAGTCCGGACGGCTCCCACATTCCCTTGTCTCAATTGGCGACCATCAATCTGAAAATCGGAAATTCCTATATTTTCCGGGAGGCCAACTCCCGCTACATTCCCGTGAAGTTCTCGATCCGGGGACGGGACATCGGGACCTCCGTCGAACAGGCCAAACGCGAGATCGCCGAAAGGATGCCCCTTCCCCAGGGCTACCGCATCCGCTGGTACGGAGAGTACAAGGAGATGAAGGCGGCCCAGCACCGGCTGGCCATTCTCCTGCCTATTGCGGTCGGACTGATCTTTCTCCTGCTCTACTGGGCATACCGGTCAATCAAATATGCCCTGGTCCAGATTCTTTCCGTCCCCGTGGCGATCACGGGAGGAGTCTGGGCTCTGCTCATCTCCGGGCACCATCTGAGCATCTCGGCCTCCCTTGGATTCCTTTCCCTGTTCGGGATCGCCATCCAGGACGGAATGATCCTGATCAACTTCGTGACCAATTTGCGACGGGAAGGGCTTTCCATGAGGGAAGCCCTGGTTCAGGGAGGGAATCTCCGGGTGCGACCCGTCCTGATGACGGCGCTTCTCGCCGGATTCGGCCTGTTGCCGGCGGCGCTTTCGACAGGGATCGGAAATCAGGCCCAGAAGCCTCTGGCGATCGTGATTGTGGGAGGAGTCCTCTCCACCATCGTTTTCACACTTCTCGTGCTTCCCGTGGTCTATTCGATGACGGGGCGGCTCCCTCTCCTCGATTCCTCCGGAGAGCCCTCCGGAATACGGGAACGTCGTCCCTCTTCGGGCTAGGAAGGACTATCCGCGCCCTTCATGAAAGGCGCGGGGAGAGGTCCCGTGGAACCCGATGGCCGGGTATTTTTCCACGACGTAACGGAGAGCCCACTCGTTTCTGAAGAGGGCGACGGGCTTCGCTTCGTGGTCGTAGACGAGCAGCGTGTCGAGGGTGCCGGACAGGGCCTGGATCTGGTCTTGGTTTCCGGTCAGCCAGCGCGCCCGGTCGTATCCGACCGGATCAAGTCGCGCTTTGACATTGTATTCGTGTTCGAGACGAAACTTCAGGACCTCGAGCTGAAGAGCTCCCACGGCTCCGACGATCAGGTCCCTCTCCCCCTGGGGATCCAGCTGGAAAACCTGGATCGCCCCCTCTTCGGACAGCTGGTCCAACCCCTTTTTCAGATGCTTGCGCTTCAGGGGATCCTCAAGGATCACCCTGGCAAAAAGCTCGGGCGAGAAGGAGGGGATGCCTTCGTAATGAAAGACCCCCTTTTCGCAAAGAGTGTCCCCGATTCGGAAGACTCCCGGATCATGAAGGCCGATGATGTCCCCGGGCCAGGCCTCCTCCACGCGTTCGCGCTTTTGTCCGAGAAACTGGATCGTCTTTGACAGGCGGAGCGTTTTTCCGGTCGAGGCGTTGGTGACGGTCATCTCCCGAAGGAATCGTCCCGAACAGACCCGGATGAAAGCGAAGCGGTCCCGGTGCTGGGGATCCATATTGGCCTGAATCTTGAAAACAAAGCCGGAAAAGGAGGGCGAATCGGGCGGAACGGGGCCCTTGTCGGACTGGTAGGCCCGGGGAGGCGGCGCCATCTCAAGGAAGGTCCTGAGAAAGATCTCGACGCCGAAATTGTTGAGAGCGCTCCCGAAAAAAACGGGAGTCACCCGTCCGGCAAGGAACCCCTTGGTGTCGAAGGCGGCTCCTTCGTGGGACAAAAGAGCGATCTCGTCCTGAAAGGCACTCCGGTCCGGAAGGGAATCGAGGATTTCCCCGATCTCGGGGCTGTCGGCCCGGAGGATCCTTTCGGTGGCTTTCCCCCCTCCGTGGTCGACCGACTCGTAGAGATGCGCTTCCTGTTTTCTGAGGTCCCAGACACCCCGGAAGCCCGATCCCGATCCGATCGGCCAGTCGAAGGGAAGAGCGGCGATGTCGAGTGTGCGCTCGATATCGGAAAGGAGATTGAAGGGATCGACTCCTTCCCGATCGACCTTATTGATGAAGGTCAGGATGGGCAGGGAGCGCATGCGGGCCACCTCGAAGAGCTTGAGTGTCTGGGGCTCGATCCCCTTGGCCCCGTCGAGCAGCATGACCACCGAATCCACGGCCTCGAGGGTTCGGAAGGTGTCCTCGCTGAAATCCTTGTGTCCCGGAGTGTCGAGGATGTTCAGGGTATGGTCCTCGAAATCGAAGGCGAGGGCGCTGCTGGTGACGCTGATTCCCCGCTGGCGTTCGATTTCCATCCAGTCGCTGGTGGCGTACCGGGCGGCTTTTCTGGCCTTGATCGAGCCCGCAAGGTGAATGGCGCCTCCGTACAGGAGAAGTTTTTCGGTGAGGGTGGTCTTTCCGGCATCGGGGTGGCTGATGATGGCGAAGGTCCGCCGCCTTGAAATTTCCCGGTCAAGGGACGAGGCTTCCTGTGCGGATTGGGTGGTCATGGGTCTCCATCAGTGACGGGGCTTGCCCCGAATTGTTTCATTGTTCCCGTCAAAAGGGGTGGCGTCCCTCGACGGCGCGGATCAGCGTGACTTCGTCAACATATTCGATCTCGAGTCCCACAGGAATGCCGAAGGCGATCCGGCTGACCCGGATTCCCATGGGCTTGATCAGGCGGGAGAGATAAAGCGCGGTCGCCTCTCCGTCCGTTGTCGGAGAGGTGGCCATGATGACTTCCTTGACCTCCGGGTCGTTCAGGCGGTTCAGAAGCTCCCGGATCCTGAGCTTGTCGGGATTGATTCCCTCGAGCGGGGAGAGGCGACCCTCGAGGACATGGTAAAGCCCCCTGAACTCCCCCGACTTTTCAAGGGAGTACAGGGTCTGGATGTCCTCGACGACGATCAGGAGCCCCCGGTCCCTGGCAGGATCCCGACAGATGGTGCAGTGAAGGGGGGCGTCCGGATTGTCGGCATCGCGCTCGACGATGTTGCGACAGTCGCGGCATGGCACCAGGCGGCTGGCGAGAGTGCCCAGGGAATCGGTGAGGATCGCGCGTTCTTCGTCCGAAGAGAGGAGCAGATGGAACGCAAGTCTGGTCGCAGTCTTTGATCCGATGCCGGGAAGGCGTCGAAAGGCTTCCACCACACGGGCGAAGGGTTCGGGAAAGGCCGGCTTGTTGGGTTTGTGACTCCGTTCCATCAGAGGCCGGGGATCCCGATTCCTCCCAGGGGGTTGCCTCCGGGAAAGCCTGTGATCTCTTCCATGGCCTTCGCTGCCGCAAGACGGACCTTCTGGGTCGCATCATTCGTCGCCGCCGCCACCAGATCCTCCACCATGGATAGATCTTCGCTTTTGAGGAGGTCGGGCGAGATCCGGACCGACAGGACGACATTGTGCCCGTCCATGGTGACGGTGACGAGATGTCCACCGGCGGTTCCCGTGACCGTCATTCCGGCCATCTCCTGCTGCATCCTGGCCATCTTTTCCTGCATTTCCTGCGCTTTTTTCAGAAAGTCCTGTCCGAACATCAGGGCTGATCTCCTTGTCTGTGATCCGTTTGGGGTTTTCCCGGGCGGACCCCGATGACTTCCGACCCGAAGAGCATGGCGGCCTCGGATACGAGAGGAGGCGCCGGGAAAGTCTTGGCCGCAGGTCCTTCCCCTCCTGCTCCGGGGGCCGGGGTTTCGATACGGAGAGGTTGGGGGGAGCCGACCGCCTCGGAGAGGGCGCGTGCCAAGAGGTCGCGATTGGTGGCGATCCGGTTGTTGAAGAAGGAATTGCCCGTGTCGAGGAGGAGTGTTCCCTGTTCGAACCGGGCGATGTGTGCGGGCTCGAGGAGCGCCCGGCTTTCCTGGGGGAGACGGGACAGAGCCCGTCCCCAGTCGGATGGGATCCTGAGATCCAGCGGACCGGCCTTCTCGGAGGAGGAGGATTCCGTTCGGGCCGAACTCTGGCTCACGCCTTGGTGTCCGGTTGTCTGGGAAGGGGGTGAAGGCCGTCTGCCGATGGGCCTCTCGGAAGGGGCGGGGGGGGCCTCAGGAGACTCCGGAGGGGGGGGGCGCCGGGGAGAAGGTTCCGGCTGTGAGAGAAGTCGGGCCAGGAGATCGGGGAGGGGAAGGACCTCCCTCAGATGACAGATCCGTGCGAGGAGAAGCTCAAAGGTGATGGCGGGTTGCGGGGATCGCCTCAGGTCGTCCTCTCCCCGGACAAGGACGGAAAGTACCTGTTCCAGGAAAAAGGCATTGGAGCGGGGGAGGGCGGCGATCCGGGCCGCCGACTCTGGGGTCCATCCATAGCGGGGACCATCGAGCGGGGCCTCTTCGAGAAGACTGTGGAGGATGTCCCGGAACAGTCTGGAGAGATTGCGCACCTGTGCCCGTGGGTCGATGCCGGCTTCGAGGACGGTTCTGGCCGTTCGGAGGGTTGCCGCCAGATCTCCGGACAGTAGGGATGAGAGCAGCGCCTCTTCAAGCGCCTGATCGGTGACGCCGAGCAGTTCGGCCACCCCGGAAGGGGTCATCTCCGTTCCGCCGAGCCGGAGGATCTGGTCGAGGAGAGAGAGCGCATCCCGCAGGCTCCCTTCCGCAGACCGTGCCACCATGGCCACCACGGACGGGTCGAGAGACAGCCCCTCCTTCCCGGCGATCAGGGCCAGGCGCCCGGAGATTTCCGGAAGGGTCAGAAGCCGGAAGCGAAAGTGCTGGCAGCGGGAAAGGACTGTGTCCGGTATCTTGTGGGCCTCGGTTGTGGCGAGAATGAAGACCACATGGGGGGGAGGCTCCTCGAGGGTCTTCAAGAGGGCGTTAAAGGCGGAGGTCGAGAGCATGTGGACCTCGTCGATGATGATGATCCGGGCCCTTCCGGCCAGAGGACTGTAACGAAGTCCTTCGCGGATCGTCCGGACGTCTTCGACGCTTGTGTGGGAGGCACCGTCCATTTCAAGAACGTCGGGAGACCGGCCTTCGGCGATCTCGATGCAGGAGGAACAGGCGAGGCAGGGTGTGGCGGTCGGTCCGGAGTCGCAGTTGATCGCCTTGGCAAGGATCCGGGCGACGGTCGTTTTTCCGACGCCTCGCTCTCCGGAAAAAAGATAGGCCTGGGTCAGAGATCCCGAAGCGAAGCCCTGGGAGAGGGCCTTGACAACGGCGTCCTGGCCGACGAGGTCGGAAAAGGTCTGGGGGCGATAGATACGGGCCAGGGATTTGAACTGGGACATGGGAGCTCCATGCAGAAGGCATTGGCAAAAGATGCAGGAGGCTTCGGGAAAGAAGACCGAAGGGACCCCAGGGGAATCCGGGGCACACGCGATGCACCGCTACCGTTGCTTCCTTCCGGACCTGGCGGGGTTTACGGGATCTCGTTGCCCGGAGCCTGGGGGCCCATCGGTCCGCTCTCGCGAATGCGCCTTGTCAAATGGCGGAGAGAGGGGGATTCGAACCCCCGAGGCACTTCTTAGGCACCTACACGATTTCCAGTCGTGCTCCTTCGGCCGCTCGGACATCTCTCCACTCGAGGCGATCAAATGCAGAACATCCGATAATCATACCGTCAGGGACGATGGAAAACAAGGGGCCCGGAAAGATGGCCAGAATGGAAAATAGAAGATGAGAAACGGGATGGATGGCTTCCGGGCCGGTCCATGGATCAGGGAAGAACGAGGACGCGGTCATTGTCGTGGATCAGGCCAAGGAGACCCTTCGCATCGATTGGAAAGACCCCCGGGCTGGAGCCGGACAGCGAAAAGGTCCGGTCCGGAAGAACCAATGGAGGTGACATTGGGTCGGAAAGGCTGGTCTTCTCCAGGTAGACGAGGGTGGACCCGGGACATTCCTCTTCGAGCGAGCCTATGACTTCCCGGAGCCGGGCATCCGGATTCTGTCGGGTAAGGATGAGCATGTGGTCCGTCCTAAAAGAAGATCGTATGATCGAACCCTGCAATCAGCCGTCCGAGATCCTTCGGGGGCAGGGGCTTCCCGCGGAGAGACTGGGAGGGGGGTGTCGGGAAGGGTTCGTAAAGGATTTCCGTTGCCATGTCGAAAAACATTCCGAGAAAGCGGTGGAGAACCTCTCCGTCCTCAAGGTCGAGAAGATCGTCCGGAGAGGAAAGAAGGAGCGCGTGGGCCTCCCGGAAAAGGTAGACGCTGACGGGTATTTCACCTGCGATGAGGCCGAGCGCCGACCGTATGGCTTCGGCAGGGCGAGGATCATTGGCCGGGTCGGCCTTGATCATGAGCAGGGTCCTGTGTGAAGAAGCCACGGAAATCCTTTCAGGCAAAGGACAGGAAGCGATCGCACCCCTCGATGATCTGGGTCAGCACCACGAGTCCGCAGAAGGTCGTCTTCCCGGGGTCCGGAATTTTACGATTTTGGGCCGCGTAGGCGCAGGTATACACTGACGCCCCCCGGTCGACCAGCTCATGAACCCAGGGTTGTGCCAGAAAGCGGGCGCCTTCGTCGAGAAGGTAAAGGTAGACTTCATCGCCAGAAGCGATGGCCGCGTCGGTGATCATGCGAACGGTCTCGCCGTCATGTCTGTCGGGGTGGGTTGAGAGAAGGATTCCAATTTTCATAGGCACCATTATCATCCCGCAAGGCTTCCCGGCGCAAGAGGAGAAGCATTTCGGTCATGAGGTTCCGGTCCGTTTCCCTTTGGGAAGATCACGACATTGTGCGGATAGGGAAGATCGATTCCCGCCGCCTGGAACTCTCTCGCGATCTTGAAGTTCAAGTCAGAGAGGGTGGTGTGGCGAAGGGTGACATCGTTGATCCAGTAAACGAGTTCGAGGTTGAAGGATGAGGCGCCAAATTCGGTGAACCAGACTGCGGGCGCAGGGTCCGGAAGGATGTCGGGATGGTTCAGGGCCAACCTTCGGAGAATGTCGACCGCCTTGTCGAGGAGTGAGGGATCCATCCCGATTCCGACCTTCAGATGCATGCGGGTCTTGGGATCCCTGTGGCTCCAATTGATGACCTTGTTGGCGATCAGATGCGCGTTGGGAATGATGATGGCGATGTTGTCGCGGCTCATGACGGTCGTTGATCGCCCCTTGATCTCGACGACGGTTCCGAGAACCCCGTCTATCTCGATCAAGTCCCCGATTTGAATGGATTTCTCAAGGAGGATGACCACGAGCCCGATCATGTTTGCGGCGAGATTCTGAAGGCCGATGCCGATCCCGATGCCCAGGACCCCGAGGGTTCCTCCAAGAAACGAAAGACGGACGCCCAGATTGTCCAGGGCAATGACGATGAAAAGGGCGAAAACAAGATTGGCGGCGAAGGTCGACAAAAGACCCATCATGTGGCGCGTCTGGGGGGAGGATTGGGTCTGGGCCCTGGCGGTCAGGGTCCTTTTGAGGAAGAGGCGAAGAAAAAAGCCCAGAAGGACGATGAAGGAAAAATCGATCAGGCCGGCAATGGTGACCGGCGTTTTTCCCAGATGAAATAGAACGAGGTCCCAGTTGGACCTGTCGCGTGGGCTGGAATGTCTGGCCAGTGAGCTGACCACTCCGAGGGAGAAAATGGGAGTCCTCCTTGTGTGAAGGGGTTTTCCGGGGAGACTGGAAGGCCTCCAGGTCAGCCTTCTGTATGATTATCCTGATTCGGGGTCCTCTGGTCCAGACTCAGGTCGGCTTGGGAGGTGTGATCATCGTCATCTTATGATAGAATTCATCCGCAATTGTCTAAAATGAATCTTTAGACCGGAATCCGGGATAGGAGCGTCCATGCTTCGTTATCCAGAGAGCAAGATATCCAGCGCTGAAATCTTCCGCCTCGTTCTTCAACGGATGACGGAACTCGGATTTTCCTTCACTCCTATCCATTACGCCGTTGTTTACGAGTATGTCTCAGGCATCAACCCGGGGCTGTCGGAAGCCCTCGACTCTCTTGTCAAATCCGGAAATCCCCTCTCAGACAAGGATGTGGAAAGCATTTTTCTCAGATTCGTGGCTCCGGAATACATCCTCCCCCTGAACGACCATCGGGACTCTCTCACAAAGGAAATCCAGGAGCTGCTCGAAAAGATATCCCGGTCGACCTTGTCAACCACCCATGAGGCCGAACGCGTTCAGAAGGGAATGGAATCCTATGGCGCTTCACTTGAGGAAAAAGGCATGGACAAGTCCACGCTCGAGTCGCTCGTCGAAGCCGTCCTCAAGGACACTCTTTCCATCAAGGAAAGTTCAGCCAGTCTGAGCTACGACCTCTCGGAAAGCCAGAAGAAAATCGACCTGCTGCAACGGGAGCTTCGGACAGCCCGGGCGGAGGCATTGATCGATCCTTTGACCGCGCTGTTAAACCGAAGAGGGCTCAAGGCGAGCATGGAGGAGCTTTTGTCGGGGTCCCTCCATCTTGGACGGGAGATGGCGGTTTTAATGCTCGACATCGATCACTTCAAGGCAATCAACGATACGCATGGACATATGGTCGGAGACAAGGCGATTGTGGCTGTTTCGCGTATCCTCAAGATGTGTGTCAGGAATCCGGGAGATCTGACGGCGCGTGTCGGAGGGGAGGAGTTCGCACTGATCCTTCCCGGCGCATCCGAGAAGGAAGGATATGGGATGGCGGAGAAAATTCGCAAGTCCATCGAAAAGATCGAGATAACGAATGTGACAAAGCGTCAGAAGATCGGAGTCATGACCATCTCGATCGGTGTTGACGCCGCTCCTTTTGGCCCCGACTGGGAGGCAATGATGGAGCGGGCGGACAAGGCCCTCTATTTGTCAAAGGAGGCTGGAAGAAACAGGACGACGGTCTTTGGCAAGGGAGCCATGGTCTGATCTGTCCGGTATCGCAATGAGTGCCGACACATCCTTTGAGCTTTGAGACGGGGTTGAAAAAGGGGAAAATCTATCATGAATGGCGGAGAGGCAGGGATTTGAACCCTGGGTAGGACTTTTGGTCCTACATCCGCTTAGCAGGCGGACGCCTTCGACCACTCGGCCACCTCTCCAGGGGAAATTATCGGGTGTCTGTCGCTCGGGTCAGACGAAGAAGAATACCCCAATTCGGGATCGGGATTCAACTTTGATGGCATTGACACCTTCCGGAAAAATCCCGCTAAGAGTATCGGGATGGCGGAGGGGGTAGGATTCGAACCCACGGAGCTTTCGCTCTACGGTTTTCAAGACCGCCGCCTTCGGCCGCTCGGCCACCCCTCCGACTCTGGAAATTTTAAGATATCCATGAAAAAAAGACAAACCTCAATGAAGAACAGAGGGAGCCCGGACAGGAGATGGGGAGAGCTGCTGGGAGTTTTGGGGGGTCGCTGTTGACGAGGGGGGCCCAGGAGTGGGGGTGAGGAGCGGGTTGAACCCACTTGACGGAGATTTCTGGGATTTGTGTGGAGCCATTTCATGTTTGATGAAGGTGATCGATCGACGGATGCCTTCGTCCTTCGGGTCGAGTTTACGGGCCGACTCCTCCATCAGAAGCGCCTCCTGAAGATAGCCTTCATGGGCTAAGGCCAGCCCCAGGATCATGCGCGCTCCCGCATCGGAGGGGCTGAGATCGATTGCTTTTTCCTCGGCAAATCGGGCATCCTTCCATTGTCCCAGGGACGCGTAGGCCCATCCGGCCGCCTTCCATGCAGGCTCTCTCTTCGGATCTTTCTGGATGACAGCGTTTTCTTCCTCCAGTTCTCGCCTGAAATGGCCCGTGTTTCCTTCCGCGATACCAAGGCTGATTCGTGCGGTCAGGTTATCGGGGTCGAGAGTCAGGGCTCTCCGTTCCATCTCAATGGCTTTTCTGTTAAGTCCGCTTTTTCCGTAGGCCATGCCTGCCAGAGTGAAAACGATCGTGTAGTCCGGAAAGAGCTTGAAAAGGGGGGTGAGGATGGTCAGCGCCTTTTTCGGATGGTCGGACAGAATCTGTTGCGCGGCCTCCTGAACTTCCTTGCGCAAGAGGGGGGGGTAAGTCGGGTCGTTCAGGGGAAGGGCGAAAAGGGGTTCGCTCGTGGTTGTTAAACTGCTGAAAACCAAAAGGAATAAAGCGAGCCTGCGGACTAAGTGCCCCCAATCTTCCTTTTCATGGATAATGGGTCTTTCAGAAATTGTCATGTCTCCAATTATGGGAAGAGTTTCTTAAAACGGCAAGTGTCAATCTTCAGTTTGGGTGAAGGGAGCCTGTGCACATGAAAATCAATGAGCCGAAGATTGCCGTCGTCACGGGCGCTTCTTCCGGGATCGGGGCCGCCACGGTCAGGGCCCTGTCTGATTGTGGATATCGCGTATATGGGGGGGCACGGCGTCTTGACCGCCTCGAACACCTCTCTCGGGAGACAGGGATGGTGCCGTTAGAGCTTGATGTCCGAAGCACCGAATCTGTTTCCACCTTTGCATCAAGGCTTCCCGGGACACTTCATGTTCTGGTCAATAACGCGGGAGGAGCCCTGGGGCTCGACCCCGTTCTCCAATGGGATGAAGCGGGATGGCTCGAAATGTATCAAAGCAATGTCCTTGGAACGGTCCGGATGGTCCGGGCCGTTTTTCCAGGGCTTCGCCGAAGCGGCCTGGGACACCTCGTCAATATCGGTTCCGTTGCCGCGATTGAAACCTATCTCGGGGGAGCGGGGTATACGGCCGCAAAACATGCACTCCGGGCCGTCACGGAGACGATGCGCATCGAATGGCTCGGTGAGCCGGTCCGTATCACGGAAATCGACCCTGGACTTGTCGAAACAGAATTTTCCCTCGTTCGGTTTCAAGGCGATGCCGAAAGAGCAAAAAAGGTGTATGAAGGAATGACGCCCCTTTCCGCGGAAGATGTGGCGGAAGCTGTCGTCTGGGCCGTCACCCGCCCCCCTCACGTGAACGTGGACACCATTCTTCTCCGGCCCCTCGACCAGGCCCGGGTCGACCGGGTTTACAGAAGACAACCGCCTCCATGACACCCCGGGATGTTTTCTGGATGAAGGAGGCGCTCCTGCGTGCGCGAAATGCCATGGATGAAGGGGACGTTCCCGTCGGAGCGATCCTTCTGCTGGGAGAGACAATCATCGGAGAAGGGTGGAACAGGGGGAGGGCAACGAATGATCCCACCGCACATGCGGAGATGCTCGCTATCCGGTCGGCGGCTTCGCGACTCGGCAACTATCGGCTGGCAGGGGCGTCCCTCTATGTCACCCTTGAGCCTTGTTTCATGTGTTTCGGCGCCATGCTCGAAGGGAGAATATCAAGGCTTGTCTTTGGGGCGAGAGAACCTAGGCGTGGGGTGGCGGGGTCGATCTACGATCTTCACAACGACCCCCGGCTTCACCACAGGATTGAGGTTGTGTCCGGGGTGCTCGAAGAGGAGTCACGGAGTCTTTTGCAGAATTTTTTCGAAAAAAAAAGGGAAGGAGAATATCCGGAAACTGTTTAGATTTTCCGAATCCCTCCTTCCCGCAGTGGAATGGGCGGTTCAATCTAGAATCCGCCGAGGCCACCTTTCAGGGCATGGTCGATCTTTTCAAAGACGGCCATGAGAAGAAAGGGAAACGCGGCAAGAATCACAAAGGTGAGGTTTTTTGCACCACTCATTTTTTTCTCCTCTTGATTTAAAAGATGATGAAGGATCCTTAGGGAAGAAGAAAATGATTCCCTTCGGAATTTTTTATTAATCAAGATCCGTGCCAATGCTTTTCTTAGCGAAGGATGTTTTTTTATCTTGCAGAGGAAGGAATTTATGCGGAAGGAGAGTTTCGAGGCGCATGCGCAAGGGGAAACAACGTTTCCGGCTTGTGACATTTGATGGAAACCACGGTGGAAAAGGGTTTCAGGAGGGAAACGTCTTGCGGCGGTCCAGATTGTACTTCTTCATCTTCCGCCAGAGGGTGATCCGGCTCATCGAGAGTGAGTGTGCGGCGTCGGAAACCCTTCCCCGATGCTGGAGAAGGACTCTCTGGATCATGTCTTTCTCGACGGCTGCTATGGCTTCTTCGACATTTTTCGACCCCCGTGATCCGATGGTCTCGTTGGTAAAAGGACGGTCCGGTTCCTTTTTGAACAGGATCTCCTTGACCGGGTCGGGGATATTGTCCACTGTGACTGTCTGATCAATTGTCAAGCTCAGGCACAGGTCAACCAGATGTTTGAGCTCGCGTATGTTGCCTGGATAGGGGTAGTCGCAAAATCTCTCGACCAGGTCCGGCGAGAAGTCCGGGGCTTTTCGTCTGTGGCGGGCAGACCAGTTGCCCCGGAAGGTATGGATGAGAAGCGGAATCTCTTCCTGGCGATCCCTGAGAGGAGGAAGAAGGATGGTCATGCCACGAAGGCGGTAGAAAAGATCCTCCCTCAGTCGGCCTGAAGAGAGAAGGTCTTCCGGGCTGACATTGGTGGCGGCAAGGATACGGACATCTATGGCATGTTTTTTTGTCTGTCCGATTCGTTCGACGATCCCGGTTTCCAGAAAACGAAGAAGCTTGGCTTGAACAGAAAGGGGGATATTCTCAAGTTCATCAAGCAGAAGTGTCCCTCCGTCTGCCTGGAGGAGTTTGCCGGTATAATCGGATGTTGCGCCGGTAAAAGCCCCCCGTGTATGTCCAAAAAGGGCATCGTCGACAAGGGATTCGGGAACGACGGAGAGATCGAGCACGACAAACGGATTGTTTCTGCGCGGACTCAGTTCATGGATGCGCTGGGCGAGAACCTCTTTGCCTGTCCCCGTTTCACCGACAAGGAGAATGGGGATTGTCGTTTCGGCAATGCGGGCGAGAGTCGGGGCGAGGGTCGAGTGCCATGATCCTCTGGATTCGAACTGGTCCTGTCTCGAAGGCGGGGCGGACTCTTCGGAAGACGAGATCTGCTTCAATAGCCCTACGGTCTTACCACCTGAATCCAGGAGGGAATTCCTGATGTTGAACTCTCCCTGGACCTCCTTGAGGCAGGCTGCACCAAAAGGAGTTGTGTCCCCCTTGACCAGAGCAATATCCTCAATGCATTCGGCCGAACAGACCTTTCCTCTGAGTCCGCGGGCACAAGCCATTCCTTCGATTTCCGGGACATTCTTGAAGAGAAGCTTCCTTGCCGCATCGGACACCCACTGTATCCTGTAGTCCGTTCCGATCAGAAGGAATGCAGAGTTCGTGGAGTCTGCGATATGGCTGGAAAGGAGTCGGTAAAGGGCATCCTGCTTGGTGGACAATGTCGGCTCCGAAGAGATGATGAGCGCCTTCAGGCCCCCGGGATGGGAATTGGCGGAGAGAGAGGGATTTGAACCCCCGCTGGGGTTCCCCCCAGAGTTGATTTCGAGTCAACCGCCTTCAGCCTCTCGGCCATCTCTCCACATGAAAATTTCGTATGATTGGTAAAAATCTACCAGAATGCACGGTAAAATTCAAGATAAAGAGGCGTCTGTGCCGTGATGGGAAAGGGGGATTCGGGGGGGGTATCATTTTCGGTTTCCGTCTCGGACTGTCATGGATGCAATCGGAGGGAGGAATCTGTTAAAATCGCGGAAACGGTTTTGTTGCGATGAAGGGCTTCTTCTTGTCACGCCTTCATGTATCCCCGGTGTATCGTTCCAAATGGGAGCGAGAGTGGCGAAAGGATCCTATGGAAAGTTTTGAGAAAGTCCGGGAAATTCTTCAGCAGCAAAAGAAAGAGATTATTTCCGGGGCGGAAAAGGTTCTTCAGTCAACGGTAGAGAAGGGGATACAGCTTTTCCCTGACCCGTCGGATCTTGCTTCGCTCGAGGAGTCCCAAGGTTTTTCCTATCGCCTGAAAGAGCGAGAAAAGAAATTGCTCAGGAAGATCGACGAGGCGCTGGAAAGAATCGAGACCGGTTCTTTCGGTGTCTGCGAAAGGTGCGGAGAAGAGATTGAGGAAAAACGCCTGCTTGCCAGGCCGGTAACAACTTTCTGCATTTCCTGCAAAACCTTGCTTGAAGAAGAGGAACGAGCCGAAAAGATCAGACGGTGAGATCGATGGTTCTCGTCCTGGGGGCCGGAGGGGGTCTGGGGAGAGCTCTTGTACGCTTTTTCCTGCTTCAAGGCATTTCGGTTGCCTGCGTGACCCATTCCCAGGAAAGCCTGGACTCCTTGAAGGATGAGTTCACCTCCTTCAATTCGCTCTTTTCCTCGACCGAATCCTTTGATTACTGTGACAGAACTCTTTCCGAGGCGTATGTCAGACGACTCGCATCGGGAAATGACGGCAACAACTTTCCGTGTCTTGCCATATACAGCGCAGGGTATCTCTCCGGGCGCCAAGGCCTTGTCGAGACTCCTATCAATGAGTCGGACCGGGAGATCGATGTGAATTTTCGAGCTCCGCTCTTCTGGTCGACGCTGCTTTCACGCCATTTTGTCGAACTCGGAAGAGGGGGCCATCTGTTCATTTCTTCGGGGGTGGCCTCCAACCCCCGTCCTTCGTGGGGTGCCTATGGAATTGCCAAGGCCGGGGTGGAGGCCCTTGCCTCCCAGCTCTCCCTGGACCTGCCAGATCCTCTTTTCAGCCTTTCGCTCAACCCGGGTGGGATGTCCACGAAAATGCGACAAATCGCCTATCCTGAAGAAGACCGCAAGACCCTGCCCTCTCCCGGGGAGACCGGGACCAGAATAGGGCGATTTTGCCTAGAGCTCATGAAAGGGCGAGGCAGGGAATACAACGGCAACAAACTGGGGCTGGGGGATATCGGATGAGGTCGGTTCTTCTTTCTGGCGGGAAAAATATCGAATCGCTGATTCTCCATGACCAACCCGTTCCAGTTCCTTCACGGGGCGAGGTCAGGGTCCGGATGCTTGCACACACCCTCAATCATATCGATCTTTGGGTCCTCTCCGGCTCACCGGCCTATTCGGTCAGCCTGCCTCATGTGATGGGATCAGAAGGGGTTGGAGTGGTCGATGCCATCGGTGAGGGGGTCGGGCCCGAGTTTTCTCTTGAAGTAGGCGCCTCTGTCGCCCTGTCTCCAGGCCAGGGATGTCTGGTGTGCGAGCTTTGTCGGAGCGGTCTGGAATCTCTTTGTCCCTCTTACCGGGTTCTTGGAGGACATCTCCCGGGAGTGTTTTCCGAGTATGTCTGCCTGCCGGCCTCCCGGCTTCTGCCGGTTCCCCCGTCGGTCGATCCGCTCAAGGCTTCGGCCATCACCCTGGCCGGGGCGACTGCCCATCAGGGGCTTGTGGTAAGAGGAGGGGCTCGCCCCGGAGAACGTTGGCTGGTCGTAGGGGCGAGCGGAGGGGTTGGACATCTCGCCTGTTTGCTGGGCAGCGTACTCCGGCTGGAAATTTTTGGCACCTATGGGCCAGAGAAAAAAAAGGAGATTCTGACCCGTTCCATGAATATACCCCTGGTCTCCCATGATGCTCCGGGGTGGCCCGATCAGGTGCTGAAACTTTCAGGCAAGCCTTTTGACGGGGTTCTTGATACCGTCGGAGGTGCGACCATCCCCAAAATTCTCCCCCTTCTCCGAAAAGGGGGGAGAGCGGTCATTGTCGGAGAAACGACCGGTTCGCCGACCCAGTTTCCGACCAGGGAACTTTTTGGGCGTCAGCTGTCCCTTCACGGAGTCTATCTCGCACACCGGTCCGATATTCTGGCCATGCTCGGGTGGGTGGCCAGCGGGAATATCCGTCCCATTGTCAATGATGTCGGACCTCTCTCATCGATACTCCCGCTTCAGGGGGCCTACCGTCGAATGTCGGAGCGCGATTTCGTCGGAAAGCTCGGCTTCACCTGGCAATAGAACGATTCTTGAACCTGAATGAAGGAGGTCGCATGGAAAAGAGTGTGGGGAGTGGTGTTCCATGGTTGCTTTCAGTCAGTCTCCTGACACTCTTGTCCGGGTGCTCCTCCGGCTCTCTCTTTCACTCCTTCTTCAGTCGACCAGGAGGCTCCTCTTCCTCCGACGCACGTTTCCAGAAAGACTATCCGGAGCTCAAGGCACTCCTCAGGGACAACCACTTCCGGAAGGCGCTGGTATGGGTGCGGGACTGGGAAAAGACACGGACGCTTTCCGAAGACAACCAGCGTCTTCTTCGGAAGGACGAACGGACCATACGTCTCGTCGGGGCGGCTTATTACATGGGAGTCGCTCGAGAGAGGCGCAAATCGGGCCGTCTCAAAGGAGCGCTCTCGGCTCTGGAAACAGCACGGGCATTGACGCCGGAAGATCCGACCCTCCGGACTGAAATCGAAAAAACGAAAGCCCGGGTCATCGTTTCAGGCCAGGATGGGCAGGATTGGGGGGAACTTCTTGGGAAACTTCTGGCGCTAAAGGCAAAAAATCCAAAAGATGACTCTCTCGACCCCACGATCGGTTGGGCTTACGGGAAGCTGTCGGAAAGCGAATACATGGCAGGCCGTTATTCATTGGCCCTTGGCCATGCACGAAAGGCGTTGTCCTATAAGAAGACGGATGCGCTTGCTCTCAGGGTTCGGGACCGTGTAGAAGAAATGGTCAGGACTCTCGTAGATCGCGCGGAGAGGGAATACAGACGCCATCAATATGCGATGTCCGCCCGGGATCTCGGAAAGGCCCTGGAGGTCGACCCTGAAAGTCGGAGAGCGCGCAAGGACTGGCAGATTCTCTCGGAGACGCCGGGCGCGGTTCAGAATGCGGAAGCCAGAAATTTCAAATGAAATGAGGGTGTCATAATGAAATTTGATTTCGTTAAAAGCCACGGGCTGGGGAATGATTACATCGTCATGGTGAAAGGGGAGGGGACCCCTCCTTTGACCGAGGACAATATCCGTCTTATTTGCGACAGAAACTACGGTGTGGGATCGGATGGAATTCTTTTGCTTGAAAAAGACACGCCGCCCTTCGGTCTTCGAATTTTCAACCCCGACGGCTCGGAGGCCGAAAAAAGCGGAAACGGGCTACGGATCTTTTCGAAATTCCTATTCGAATACGGCTATGCAAAAGACAAGGAGTTTCCGATAGACACAGCCGGAGGACGTGTCAAATCAACGGTGCGGACCGACCCTTCGAACCGGGTTGTCGCCGTGCTGGTGGAGATGGGGACCTACACCTTCGATCCCTCGGCTGTGGGAATCAAGGACCGGAGCACCCCCATGATTGAGGAGACCTTGCAGATCAAGGGCGATGTTTCGGTAAAGGGATCCGCCCTGTCGGTCGGCAATCCGCATTTTGTTTTTTTTGTAGATGCGATCGATGAGCCCTTCATTCGGGAATTCGGGACTCTGATAGAACATCACCCCCTTTTTCCCAGACGAATCAATACGCAGATGGTGCGGGTTGTCGGTCCGAACGAGATCGAGATCAGGATTTGGGAGCGGGGAGCGGGATACACCCAGGCCTCGGGGAGCAGCTCTTGTGCAGCCGCCTCTTGCGCCGTCTCCCTGGGAAAAGTGAAAAGTCCGGTGACGGTTCGCATGCCGGGGGGTGTCCTGCACATCGAAGTGGGAGAGGATAAGTCGCTCCGCATGGAAGGGCCGGTCGAAGAGGTGATGACAGGATTTTTCTCAAGGGATTTTATGGACAGGCTGACGAAGAAGACGTGACCACCCCATGGGGGGCCTTCATTGTTTTAAAAAATCCAAATTTCTCAGGTGGTAGAGCGTCATCCCGATGATTCCGATGAAAACGAGGGCGACAGGAATAAGAATCCATAACAGCGGAATCCCGATATCGTCATGCGAATTTTTCCGGTCTTCATCTTCCGGATCGAAGGGATTTGCCATTTGATCTCCTTGTCGGTCACTCTTCGGTCTGTTTTTTATACAAAGGTTGGGATTCCTGGTCTTTGAAAACGCTTCTGATCAAGTTCATTGGACCCTTTGGGGTCTCAGGATAGGAAAGCCATCCGAAGGTGATCAGAGACGACTGCTCCCTGTTCAGTCCCAGCAGGATGTCCCGGACCCGTTCTATAATGGAGTCTGCATGTTGCGGATCCATTGCCGGAAGTATCAGCAGATATTCCCGGTGGGCGATATGGGCGATTTCGTCGTAGAATCTCAGAATGCTCCTGGCCTTGATCATGAGCGACTTGTGATTCGGAATTTCGGTTCTGATCCCGATCAATCCAAAGCCGATTCCGGTAATCCTGTGTTCCTCGATCAGGGCTTCCATCAAAAGCAGTGCATCCCGGCGGTCCAGGAAGCCTGATTCGGGCTCTCTTGCGGCGGGAATCAGATCTCCCAGGTTCTTGCGGATATCGAAAAGCTTTTTCGAGAGCGCCTGCGCCTTGGGTTGAAAAGAACTGAGCCCGGGAAGTTCCCTTTTTTTTGATTCGGGACGAAAGAGCCGGATCTTTCCGAAAAAGGTGCGATTGTAAAGAAGGGGAAAATCAGCCCAGTAGCCTTCTCCCGGATTCTTTGCGAAAAGGATACGTCTGAAGGGGAGTATGGATCGGGACTCCTCTGTAGAGAGGGATTCGGCAATCCGTTTTTGGGGTTGGTCCGGGTTGTTCCTTATTCGCCAGAATTCGGCAGAAGGGGACCATGACGAGGTTTTTGCAAGATAGATCTGCGCCATGTCCGCATTTGAGTCGACCGCCAGTTCATCCAGGAAAAAATGGTCGATCAGGAGTTCGTCGCTGACACTTCGCACGACCGTTCTTGAAGGAGTCCGGAGTCGTCGCCCCAGGAGAAGCAGGCCCTCCTTGGCGCCTTCATCGAGCGTATCCGAGACTCTCTCGAGAAAGAAGGGATCCTCGGAACTCTCTTTTTCCGTTGGGACCTTGAGGATGAACCGGGTCTTTCCCGATCCGGGATCGGGGAGGCCGATAAGGGAAGGGGTGGGAGAGGTGGTGGAAAACCAATCCCAAAAGTGCCCTTTCGTTTCTCCTGAAAGGGGCAGTGCAATCTGGTTGGAATAGTCAGCCAGGGTAAACCTGGGAAATACAGCCCTCACAAGGTTCCATCGCTTCAGGAAAAGGGAATTGGCAACAATGATTTGGGATCTTGAAAGAAATAGGGAAAACGAAAAGTCCGACCCGGAAAGAAGGGAGTCGATTTCCAGGAGTGCCTGATCATTTTTGAAAAGCGAGGGCCTGATCAATAGATTCATCGTGGCCTGTCGACTCCTCTCAAAATGAGTGAACCCTCGGAGCTCTTGGTTTACAGACGAGGGGATCGACTCTAATTTAGCACGAGGAACCCCATTGATGGAAACCGACAGGAAGGTGTATGATCGCCAAAATCGGTTTTTCTCTGAGGCCTATCATTCCGGAAAAATTGGTTGGCCAAGAGAAGGTCCGACGAGGCTTGTGAGTCAGATCATTGAATCATCCATCGGCTCAGTTCCCGGGACTGTCTTGGAGATTGGGTCAGGTGAGGGACGGAATCTCGCCCCTTTTCTTGAACGGGGATGGGACGTTGTTGCCATGGATTTCTTGGTAGATCCGCTTCGGATGGCGAGGGAGCGTATCTCTGATGGAGGGGGAGGTCGGGTCTTTTTTGTTCAGGGCGATCTTTTTCACCTGCCCTTTCATCCTGCGAGCTTTGATGTCGTTTTCGACTTCGGGGTTTACCATCATCTGCGCCGTCCCGAAAGGGAAAAGTATCCTTCGTGGGTCGCTCGTCTGCTGAAGCCTGGAGGGTTGGCCGGGTTGGGGGTTTTTTCAGACCTTTTTCGGCATTTTCCAGAAGAAGTGCGGCGTCGGAACTTCATCACCCACCGTGGACATCATGACGTCTTCTTCAAGGAAAAGGACCTTCCCGCTCTGATGGGAAGAGGATTCTCTCTGTTGTCCACAGGAGAGGAGCGTCCCGGAGCCCTCGATCATTACCGGCTGGCGGTCTATCGGAAAAACCGTGAAGAGCCTTAACCTGAATCAGCTTTTGAAAGGGAAGACAGATGGAACACCGTCCTATCGCATTCGCCTTTGAAATCGGGGAGACCGTTCTAGTCAAAATCACGAACCAGATCGGTCTCGTGGAAAGCCGTACGAGAGGATACTGGAAGGCCAACGAATATGATGTGATCATCCCTCCGGAAAACGCCCGCATGCGGGTTCGCGAGGAAAACCTTTCCCACGTGCCTCATGAATACGTCCTCACACGCCTTCCAACGATGGCGGGCTTGTCCTCGCCTCCCAAATTTCTGAATGTCCCGGGAGATGACAGAACATCCGGATCCGCCCTTCCCTCGCACTGATGTTCTTTTTTTGAGGCACTCCCGTTCAAGCGTCAAATAAAAAAGGGGACCTTTCCAAAGGTCCCCTTTTTTTATCTCCGGAATGGCAGGATGTGGCAGTGTGATAACGGGCGACAATGAAGATGTCTGCAGCAAAGCCAGACGAGCCGTGTGACTGTCGAACGTGTCAGTAACGGGGGAGGGAATGGTCGGCATGAAGGGCATAGGCATCAATGCCCCCATGAAGGTTCTTGACCTTTTCAAAGCCCATTTTCTTGAGAAACTGGCAAGCCTGCAGGCTGCGGACCCCATGGTGGCAATAGACGACAATATCCTTTTCGCGGTCGATCTGAGAAAGTTTCTGGGGAAGCTGTGCGAGGGGAATGTGAAGGGCGTTCTCAATCTTGACCCGGGAATGTTCCCAGTTCTCCCTGACGTCCAGAATCACAAGATCGTCACCTTGGTCGATCCTTTCCTTCAGATCTGAGGGGTGAAGCTGCAAATCCTTATTTCCTGAGAAGAATCCAAACATTCCTTGAAACCTCCTGAGGGATGGGCAGGGGAAAGGGTTCTTCCCCCCGCCAAGCCGCCTCTCTTTATTTCGTAATCGTAAAATCATCTGCAAGATTCAGGTCGGTGGTATCCAGCGTGGACAGAATCCCATGCGCGGCCCGTCCGCCCCCGATGACGGCATCAATGTTGCCGTTCTTCGAAAAGACTGGGGTCGAACCTTTTTCAGTTTCTATTATAAATTTTACCGCGTCGCCATCGATGGAAACAACCTTTATTCTGGCGTATCCGCCAAAAAGGGAGACCGGTTTCCCGGGCGAGAGCGCCAAAGCTCGGGTGTTGTAAATCATGGCCCCGATGTGGTGGGCAATGGGACAGGCAATCGGGAAGTAGGCGACGTGACGGATCCCGAAGTTCATCCGGTTTGTGTCCCAACGCGCGACTCCTCCATAAACCCAGAGATGAACCGAGTTCTTCTCGATGGCATCATGGGGCCATAGGACGACGGCCATCGAGCCATGGATCGCGATCATCCGGCTCCTGAGTGAAGGATCCTCGGGCAGTGTCGCACTGTTCAGGGTCACAAGGGTCCGGCTTAGAATCTTGCGGCCGTTGTGGATAAAGTCTACGGTGACCCGGGATTGATTCTGTTCGATCCGCTTGATCACGACCTTGTCAGCCCCTTTGCCAAAGATCTGTCCTTCCTTGGCTGATCCTTCGAAAAGTTTCGACTGGGCCCACCATTCCCGATGAATCGATGTTCCGGTAAGGGATGCGAAGGTCACCCCTTTTTTTCCTGCACTTTGGATGACTCCCTGAAGATAGGTCATGGGTTTCTGGTCCGGACGATCGGGGGAAGGATTCTCCCATCGCTCGGTGAAGGCCCAGGGTCGGATCGAAACCCCGTCAAAGGTCCGCCAGTTCACGATCGGGTTGGGGATGACTTTCGGCACGGGGGGCAGAAGCATGGTGTAGAGATGATTCCCTGCGACAGTCAGTTTTTTTGGAAAGACCTTGACGTTTTTGACGATGTGGATGCGGGCATCATAATCGACGAAATAATAACGTTTTCCGAGAAAGTAGTCGCTGGCGCCGGTCATGGGAAGTTCACCTCTGGCCGGAGAGGCGTCGAAGTAGAGTCCTCCGGCGGGAATGACCACCTTTCCGTTCTTGATGCGAGATCCCCGGATCACCAGCATTTCATATTTCGGAATGGTCACCTTCATGGAATTGGTGACCTTTTTGCCATGAATCCATCCCGGTATTCCTGCAAAGTCGAAGATCGGCCGAGACGGAACCAGTGTGGCCCCGGGAATGGTGGGAGCCGTCCCCCGATCAACCGGATAAAAAAGGCCCGGGGGAAAGGGAGGAAGAACGGAATTCGCAGCAAGGACATTGGCCGGGAAGGAAGAGGCAAAGGCGAGAATCATGACAGAAGGGGCCACTTTCAGAAGCTTTTGACGGAACGGCTCTTTTTCAAGGGATTGACGGCATTCGATGGGCATGAACCCTCCTGTGAGAAGACGTTGAGTTGGGCAATACAAGTCTGTTTTGCGACCGGGGCTGCCAATCCATAATGACAATAGATCTTGGTCGCTTCTGGCGATTCCCGGAGCATAAGCCATCCCTGGCGGCGTCATCATGGGGCGCATTGACGACTTCCTCCGCCACGTCAACCGCCTCGGTGTCCAGGTTGGCGGGGATTCTGACATGTGCGATAGGACGAGGACTATGGAGAAATTTCTGGAACAGGAGCTCCAGGATCCCGTCATCAGGCTAGCCATTGGAGGGGGAAGGGACTTCTTGGGCACCCAAGATAGTCCTATTGTAACCCGAGGAAATCACCGATAAAGACATTGTTTCTTATGAAGCGGAAAAGGAATCCAAATAGGGATTGGCTGAGTCCCGAAACTTATTTCAATTAGAGGGCAGACACATGTTAAGGCAAATGGTCGGAGGAAAGTCCATCGTATGGGCATTCTGGGTCCTGCTTATGGGGGTGATTCTGGTCGGAGGGGCTGGGAAGAGGGCCATGGCCAGCCCGGGAGGGAGCAACCAGCTCGGATTTTCGGCGGAAGTGGAGGGAATGGACGATCTCAACACTCCCGGTGGAGCCGGAACGATGTTTTACGGAGGGGGGGTCTCGATTCAGTATTGGATCTCGCCTGGGGTCGGTGTGAGGATCGGGGCCGATTACTTCAACAACTCGAAGTCGACCGGCCCTCTTCCCCAGAGCATTCTTCCCTTTTATTCGGGGATTATGGTGAATCTCCTGTCGGGATCGCTCGGCTCTCTCGATCTGGTGGGGGATTTCGGGCAGGCGTTGAACAATGGCGTGGACAACACCTATTTCGATGCCGGCCTCCAGGTCAATACGCTTTTATCAAATCGTCGCCAGTTTTTCCTCGATGTCCGCTTCCGGGAAGATGGAGTCGGGACGATGGCGACCCCCTGGCAATTCGTGACGGCAGGGCTGGGCATCAACTTCTTTTAGTGGCTCCTCCGGATTATGATCTGGATCATAATGGTGAAATCAGGGCTCTGATATCGTTGACGTTGTGGCAGGTCCGAGGGCTGGAGAGAAAAGTCCGGCTTGCCGGGGGTTTCACCGACAAATCCAGAGCATTAAAGGAGCGGAGAGTATGGCGATCAACACAGATCTTATCAAGGCCCATGGGGCGGCCATCAAGGGACTGGGAACCCAGGTCACATCCTATTTCTACGATTACATGTTTTCCCACTTTCCCGAAGTCCGGAAAATGTTTCCGGAAACGATGACGACCCAGAAGGAACGGCTCTTCAATTCACTGGTCTTCATCTCCACAAACATCGATAATCCCGGGGCTCTGGTCCCCTATCTCGAACGTTTGGGGGAAGGGCACATCAAGTACGACACTCGGCCCGAGCACTATGACGCGGTGGGAGTCAGCCTTATGAAAACGCTCGAGCATTTTCTCGGATCGGCGTGGACTCCCGAGGTTTCCGCCACCTGGAGCGAAGCTTACAACCTTGCCGCGAAGGTGATGACGGAAGCCGCGGCCCGCTCGATGGATCCGGCACGCTACAAGCCGCTTTCCCACCAGGGAACTCCTGTCGCCTAGAACATTCTTATCCAGCCCGAGAGGCGTCCTCCTTGCATCAGCAGGAAGACGCCTCCTCGAATGACCGGTTTTCTCTGGCGCCCGTGTACAAGCTGCCGGGAAAGACCCAGTCTCCTCCCCAAGAATTCACCCTTCAGATTGATACCAAAAAAATGAGTGTATTTTTTTTGATTTGAGATCCCATCCGGAAACGTTTAAAATATCTCCGTCAAAAACGGGCGAATCGCGATAAATAAAGAGGAGCGGCGCTCCGAATGCAACAGGTGCCGCGACCGGGAAAGGTGGTTTCATGCTGGAATGGATCCGTAAGGAGGCCGTTGAGCGTCCGAAGGTCATCGGAGGTCTCATGGTCCTGATCGGAGGTGTTTTCGTCCTGTCGATGGGTTGGTGGGGCTTTTCCGCGAGCCGATCCTCGAAGTCCGATGTCCTGGCCAAGGTCAATGGTGTTCCGATAAAGGTGGAAGATTACTCCCGCGACTATCTCATAATGAAGGACAATTACAAACGGCTCCTGAGGGGAGATCTTGGGGCAAAGATTTTAAAGGACCTGAACTTCCCGGGCCTTGTCCTGAGGAATATGATTTACCGGCAGCTCTGGATTGATGAAGGGCGAACCCTCGGCATCCAGGTTTCGGATCAAACGGTCATTCAGGAAATCGCCCGCATTCCTTTCTTTCAGGTTGGAACGCCGCCTTCTTTTTCAAAGGAGGCCTATGTCTCCTTCCTCAAGGAAACCCATCAGACGGCGGAAAGCTTTGAGGAGTCGGTTCGGATGGATGTCCTTGTCCAGCGCGCCCAGCTTTTTGTCCGGGCCTCCCAGACCATCGGAAATCCTGCTCCCCAGCCCGCGGGAGCGCCTCCGTCGGATACCAATGCGGAGCGCGTCCGTCTTCAGAACGAAACAGTGGAAGCTCTCCAGAATCAGCTGGAAACAAAAGCCCGCATCGACATCGACCAGAAGGTCTTTCGGGAAGTCTCCCGCCAGCTCCTCTGACTTTGATTTCTCACCCCGATCCGAGGAATCGTACATTGTCTCTCCCTTTGGCTCCGTATCACATGCAACGTGCCGCAAAAATGACGGATTTTCACGGATATCTGCTTCCGTTGTCCTTCACCTCCATTCTCGAAGAGGCGAAGGCTGTCCGTGAAAAAGCCGGATTGTTCGATATTTCACATATGGGGCATTTCCTGGCGAAGGGCCCCGACGTCAGGAGGCATCTCAATGGCCTGATCACCTCGGACTTCGAGGCAGTGCCTGTCGGAAAATGTCTCTACGGCCTCCTGACCAACGACCAGGGGGGAACTGTCGACGATCTGATTCTGGCCGCCTCCGGGGAAGACGAAGCGCACATCATCGTCAATGCTGGAAACAGGACGGCGGATTTTTCATGGCTTCGGGATCATCTTCCTGATTCCATTTCTCTCGAGGATCTTTCTGAAGGTCAGATCGGCCTGGCCCTTCAGGGCCCAGCATCTTCCCAGATTGTCGCTCTGCTCGGCGGAGGTTTCGATGGAATGAAGCGCAGGGAAGCCCGGTTTTCGATGGGTCCCGTGGACCAGGTCTGGATCAGCCGGACCGGATACACCGGGGAGGATGGGTGGGAGTTCTTCGGGCCGGAAGCGGCGATTCTGCCCGTTTACCGGATCCTGTCGGAACGGGGGGCCGATCTCGGGTTGCTTCAGGCCGGCTTGGGCGCCAGGGATCTGCTCCGGCTGGAGATGGCCTATCCTTTGTACGGGCAGGAACTCTCCCCAGAGAAGACGGCTTTCGACGCCGGACTCGATTTCGCAGTCAATCTTCGCAAGGGTGCTTTTCTGGGAAAAGACAAAATGCTTGAAAAGAGGGACGATACAGGAAGAGAGCGCCTGACAGGATTCGTCCTGCTCGAACGGGGAATTCCCAGGACGCACTGTCCCGTAATAGACCCCTTAACCGGCGATCAGGTCGGAGAGGTGACTTCTGGCGGGCATTCGCCCCGCGTGGGTGGAGGGTTCGGGCTGGCCTACATGGAGCCCCATTTTCTCCGGGAGTTCGAGCAGGGCAAAGAGGCCGGCATCGAGATTCATGGCAAGATCCATCGGGCCCGGATTCATGATCGGCCCTTTCTGGCCGGAGGCCTGTCGGCAAAGAACCTGTCGACAAAGAAATAGTCCGACCGGGTATGGACAGGCAAGTTGAACGGAACAGCAGATCAAGGAGTGAAAACGTGAGTTCAGAACGGCGTTATACCCCGACCCATGAGTGGATCCAGTCGTTTGGAGATCCCTCCCGGATGCGAGTCGGGATTACGGATTTTGCCCAGAAGGAGATCACCGACGTTGTCTTTGTCGAGCTTCCGAAAATCGGAAAGAAGGTTCCCCAGGGTGCCGAAGCGGCCATCATCGAGTCGGTGAAGGCCGCATTTTCGATCTATGCCCCCATGGGGGGAGAGGTTGTGGGGGTCAACAGTGCGATTGAGTCCAATCCTGCCCTCGTCAACGCGGATCCCTTCGGTGCCGGGTGGCTTTTTGAGCTCAAGGTCGACAATGCCCAGGAATGGAATTCGCTTCTGGACGAAAACGGGTACCGGGCGCTTCTGTCGTCCGGAACCGGCGGGGGGCACTGACCCGATGGCCGATTTCATTCCGCACACCGAGGCGGAGACCCGGGAGATGCTCTCCCTTCTCGGCCTGGACAACCTCGAGGATCTTCTCTCAGTCTACGCCCCCTCGATGGCGGCCTCGTCTCTTCCTGATCTGTCCCCATTGGGGATTGGGCAGGATGAACGGACCCTCTTGGAGTGGTTTTCGTCGCGCGGAGAGCGGAACCTGCCGGCTTCCCGTGCGGTGGTTTTTCGGGGGGCGGGGGCCTACGACCATTTTATTCCCGCGGCCGTCTCCGCCCTGGTCGGAAGAGGCGAGTTTCTGACCTCCTACACTCCCTACCAGCCGGAGGCATCCCAGGGACTTCTCCAGGCCATTTTTGAGTTCCAGACCTCTATTGCAAGGCTCTATGGAATGGATCTGGCCAACGCCTCCCTGTACGATGGGGCAACGGCCATGGCTGAGGCCGTTCTCGTGGCCGTCCGGGAAACAGAAAGATCTGTGGTCCTTCTTTCAGAAGGCATCGATCCGGAGTGCCGTTCTGTCTTGGAGACCTATCTCGAAGGAATGTCCGTCCGGGTGGAAATCGTTCCACTTAAAGGGGGTACGACCCCTTATTCCGTTCTTGCGGCCCGTGTCGGACCGGATGTCGCCTGCTTTGTCGGATCCACGCCGACCTTTCTGGGAACGGTCGATCAATTCGATGGGTTCTCCGAGCTCCTCCATGGGTCGGGAGCCCTTTTCATCGTACACGCCAATCCGCACTCACTGGCACTTCTGAAATCCCCCGGCGAGTGGGGGGCCGACCTTGCCAGTGGAGAGGGACAGCCTCTTGGACTTCCCCTTTCTTCCGGCGGACCTTATCTTGGACTTCTCTCCGCGCGAAAAAAATTTGTCCGTCGCATTCCGGGCCGCCTGGCAGGGCTGACGAAGGATCGGGAGGGGCGTCCGTGTTTCGTCCTGACCCTTCAGGCTCGGGAGCAGCATATACGCCGTGAAAAGGCCAATTCGAACATCTGTAGCAACGAAACCCTTCTGGCCTTGCAGGCTCTGGTCTACCTCTCCCTCCTCGGCCCTGACGGGCTCCGGAGGGCCGCATCAGGGTCGTGGTCCAATGCCCATGAACTCTGCGCCAGGCTCCAGGCGATCCCGGGGATCTCCCTTATCAACCCGGAGGCTGACTTTTTTCACGAATTTGTTTTGGAACTTCCGGTGGACGCGGACGCGCTGAGCCGCCATCTTCTGACCGAAGGCATTCTCGGAGGTCTCCCTCTCGGGGGGCTCCTGGGTCCTTCCTGGAGCCGGAGAATGCTTTGGTGTGCAACCGAACTTCGTACGGAGGACGAGATTGCGCGAACCGTCGAGATTGTCCGGCTCTCTCTTGAAAAATGATCGTTTTACTATAATGCGAGGATAAAAGAACAATGTCCCTTCAACTGTCCGGTGTCGAGGAGCCAGGATCGACGAGGCCCCCCATGGAGCCCACCCTTTGGCAGAAAAGTCGTCCGGGAGCCCGCGGGGTCTTTCCCCCGGGAGTCTCTCCGGAGACTCTTGAGGGCCGTTTTCCCGAACGCCTCAGACGGAAAGCTCCCCTCTCCCTTCCGGAGTTGTCGGAACTGGACGTGGTTCGGCACTTCACCCGTCTGTCCCATCTGAATCGCGGGGTCGACACCCATTTCTATCCTCTCGGCTCCTGCACGATGAAATACAATCCCAAAATCATGGACAGGATTGCGGAAATCGCGGGATTCCGCGACCTCCATCCAAGATCAGAGCCGGAAGGGATGCAGGGTTTGCTGGAGGTCCTTCACACCCTCGAGGATTCCTTGGGCCATCTCCTCGGAATGGAGGCCGTGACCCTGGCTCCGGCAGCCGGAGCCCATGGGGAGCTGACCGGAATTTTGATCGCGAGACGCTATTTCGAGTCGAAGGGGGACCGGAACAGGACGGAGATTCTGATCCCGGATTCGGCGCACGGGACCAATCCTGCCAGCGCGGCCATGGGCGGATTCACCGTTCGCGTTCTCCCTTCCGGAAGCGACGGGGGGGTCGATCTGGCCCATCTTGCGGAAAGCCTGTCCGAAAAGACGGCACTCGTGATGATGACCGTTCCGAGCACGCTGGGGGTCTTCGAAAAGGACCTTCTCAAGATGGTCGAAATGGTGAAGGCCTCCGGGGCCCTTCTGTATATGGATGGGGCCAATTTCAATGCCTTCATCGGACTTCTCCGGCCCGGCGACCTTGGATTCGACATCGTCCATATCAATACCCACAAGACCCTGGCGACCCCGCACGGGGGAGGCGGTCCGGGTTCCGGCCCGGTCGGGGTCAAGGCCCACCTTGCGCCTTTTCTCCCATCTCCCCGCATCAGAAAAGAAGGAGACCGCTATTCGCTGGTCTCTCCCGAAACCTCCATAGGGCCGATCCGTTCCTTCATCGGCTCTTCCCTCGTTCTTTTGCGGGCGCTCGGGTATTTGAGAATGCTCGGAGGGGAAGGTCTCCGGCGGGTGGCCCTCTATGCCCTGCTGAACGCAAATTATCTCCGGGCGCGCCTTTCCGGGACTCTCCCGAGAACCGGGTCCGGGCTTTGCGCCCATGAGTTTGTTCTTTCCGCCAAGGAACTGGGAGCCGAGGGGCTTCATGCTTCGGATCTGGCCAAGGAGATCCTTGATGCCGGCTATTACGCCCCAACGATCTCGTTCCCTCTCATTGTTCCGGAGGCCTTGATGATCGAGCCCACGGAGACGGAGTCAAAAGAGACGCTCGATCGTTTTGCCGAGGACTTTCGCAGAATTGTCGAAATAGCCCGGAGCAATCCAGAAAGGATCAAGGGGGCACCCCGTCGAACCCCCATCGCGAGGCCCGACGAAGTGGCGGCGGCCCGGGATCCGGTTCTCACCGATCCGGCATCCCTGCACGTTTCCTGACAGGACTGAGGGGGGGCTGCCGATGTCGACGAATCCGGAGAATCCTTTGGAGCGCTGGGTTCTTCTTGTCGACGGAGCCGGGTCCCCTTTCGAGCAGATGGCGCGCGACAGAGAGACCAGTACCCTGGTCAGGCCCGGGAGGAAGGGTATTCTCCGGGTCTACCGGATCTCGGGGGGGGCGACGGTCGGGCGGACATGGGCCGGAACCATTCCGCCGGAATGGGACGTGTCTCCGGAATCAGTGGCCATCCGTCAGACGGGGGGAGGCGCCGTTCTGCACGGAAGGGATCTTTGTCTTTCCCTGTTTTTTTCCCGTGACGCGCGACCGTCTGGTCCTGGAAACTGGACCCTTTTATATGAAAGACTCCACGCAGCCTTCGCGGAGTTCCTCCTCTGGAGTGGACAGCCGACGACGATGGAGCTGCGGTGTTCTCCCTCAACATCCGCCAATGCGTCCCCCTCAAAAAACACCAACGGATCTTTTTGCTTTCGGGAGAGCGTCCGTGGGGACCTGATGCAAAACGGGGCCAAGGTCCTCGGCGGTGCCTTGGCCGTCGGGCGGGGGGGGATCGTCTATCAGGGGTCAGTCCAGATCCCCGGACAAAATCCTGAAGTCTTGTCAGGCCTCTTCGAAGAGTGGTATTGTTCGATAGGGTGCCAAAGGATCGATAGGGCTTTGTTGGTAAAGGAGAAAGCCATTGGGACAGATGGATCCCTTTGTACGGGTTGATCTGACCAAGGACCATTCCCCCCCCTCGGAACCCTTGGCCGTCGACGTTCGCGACTCCCAGGGGAGACTCGTCGTCCGGGCCGGGGAACGGGTCACCTCGTCCCTCATGGACCGTCTCAGGAAAATGGGGATCCTGGAAATCTTCGTCACGACTTCGGAGGCTTCTTCCGCCGACTTCTGGCTTCGCTGGGGGGAGGATTGGCTTCGAACGGCAAGGAGCCGGCTTCTCCTTGTGACTCCCGAGACGGGAGTGCCGAAGGAGATGCTCGATCGCTTTGACGGAGCGCTTGAAAATGCTGTAAAGGAGACGGTCCGCCAAAGGATTCGGTCCATGGAGCCTTGATGGAGAAGGGGGTCGACAATCCCCGGGGATGCCGTTGGATCCCTCCATTCGGGAACAATTCGGAGAAAACTTCATGAACCAGAAACTCTCTCCTTCCCCGAACCCTTCTCCACAGGGCCGACCTTCGACAGACAAGCTTTTCGAAAGAATTTCCAGCATCGACCATCTGCCGACCCTTCCGGTCATCGTGAGGACAGCCCTTTCCTATCTTGACGACCCGGATGTCTCCATGGCCCGGCTGGCTCGGATCATCGAAGAAGACCAGTCGATGGCTTCCCGTATCCTGAAAGTGGCAAACTCTCCCTACTATGCCCGGTCCGGAAAGATCGGCATGATCCGTGAAGCGATCCTTCTTCTGGGTTTGAACGGAACCCGGGGACTGATCCTTTCGATGTCTGTCCTTCAGCTTGTGGCTGGCCGGGAGGGGGTGCTCAAGCTCTGGAAACATTCCTTTGCCGTTTCGATCCTTTCGCGGATCCTGGGCGAAAACCTCGCCGTTGGCCAGCCGGAGGATCTGGCAACGGCCGGACTGCTCCACGACTTCGGGAAGGTCATCTACTATCTGGACTTCGAACCCTGGATTCCCGATCTGATGAGAAAGGATCCAGGGATTCCAGACTGGCGGTTCGAAGAGGATCTGTTTGGTGCGAGCCACGCCTTTGTCGGTTTCCGGCTGGCCTATTTCTGGCATTTTCCCTCCTCGATCCGAGTTCCGATCGGATGGCATAACAATCCTTCGAAGGCACCTTCCTATCAGCTTGAAACGGCGATTGTCGCACTTGCAGACGGTCTCGCCACTCTGGCCGGATTCGGTCTCGAAGAGGCTCCCTGTCCGGAGTCGACGATGTTCGACGCCCTTCGCTCTCTGGACCTGACGGAAAAACAGCTGGAGGTTGTTCTGCAACTTCTGATGGAGAACCTCCCCAAGTTGGAGGCTCCGGATTTCTGATCATTCCCCGTCGGCACAGCGGTCCGTCGGGCCTGACGTGCGGGCGTCCCGCATCATGGAAACGCTTGCCCCGTCCATGGATCGTGAGTTTGCGGACTGGGCCGTTCTTGTCGACCCTCCCCCCGTTCCCGAATGGGAATTTTTCATGGAATGGCTTTCCAGGGGCTACCAGGGAACCTTGGAGTATCTCGAACGGACGGCATCGCGGCGGCGCTCCCTTTCCGATGGGTATCCGGGCTACCGATCCCTTATCCTCGGAATTCTTCCCTATGACCCGAGGGCTTTTTCTTCTGCTCCCTCCCAAGGCCGCCTCGAGATCGCGCGCTATGCGGTGGGAGAGGACTACCATGTCCGTTTTGAAAAAGCCTTCGGGCGCGTGCTCCAGGATATCTCCCCCCTCCTCCCCGAAGAGGAAAAACCCTTGATCAAGCCGGATCACGGGAGCCTCCTCGAAAAATCATTCGCTCAGATGGCAGGCCTTGGCCGAATGGGTAAGAACACCCTTTTGATTCATCCCGGTCTTGGATCCTGGTTCACGATCGGATCCCTTCTGCTGAAGACGCCCCTCCTCGAAAAAACTGTCCCGCTTTCCGAGCGGGATCCCTGTGGCCCATGTTCCCGCTGCCTTGATGCCTGTCCGACACAGGCTTTTGAGGCCCCCTATCTACTCGATGCCCGACAGTGTCTGAGCTATCTGACGATCGAGCGCCCGGGAGAGGATGGAGACGGTCTGAGGAAATCCCTGGGCGACCGCTGGCTGTTTGGTTGCGACCGCTGCCAGGAGGTCTGTCCCCACAACAGGGAACATCCGTCTTCGGATTCAGGAAATGACCTTTCCCGCTTTCTTTCCGTCGACGATCCGACGGAGTCCGATATGCGGGCCTTCCGGACGGTCCATGGAGCTCTTTCCAGGGTGCCGCTTCGACGTCTCCTCGAAAGAGCCGAAGAGGTATCCCGGTTCCGAAAAGAGGCAAGCGCTCCGGAGCATGGAGAAAAAAGGTCGAGTCCGATATAATCTTGCGAAAAGAAACCCCCTCTCCGCATGAAAAGGCGGGAGGGGCTTTGGACCCGAAGGAGACCCATGGCAAAGAAAGGTTCCCCCCTCCCGGACTTTTCCGGCCGGTTCATCGGTCGCTCAAGGCCCGTGGCAGAACTTCTCGCGCTGGTCGCGCGTGTGGCCAGGAGCGAGTCGACGGTCCTGATCACCGGGGAAAGCGGGACGGGAAAGGAAAGAATCGCCCGGATCCTTCACGACGAAAGTCCAAGAGCGAACGCGCCCTTTGTTCCCGTAAATTGTGGGGCCATACCCGAGGGGCTGATGGAAAGCGAGCTCTTCGGCCATGAAAAGGGGGCTTTCACCGGGGCATCGAACGGGCGTGCCGGACGATTCGAGGTGGCGGAGGGGGGAACCATTTTCTTCGACGAAATCGGGGAGTTGCCCGTCACCCTCCAGGTCAAGCTTTTGCGGGTTCTGCAGGAAAAGGTCTACGAGAAGGTGGGAGGAGCAAAACCCCGGACCACCAATGTCCGCGTGCTGGCGGCCACTCACCGCAACCTCGAGGAGATGACCCGCTCGGGGGGGTTCCGGGAGGATCTCTACTACCGGCTGGCCGTGATTCCCGTCGAGATTCCCCCCCTGCGAAAACGCCCGGAGGATATTCCGCTTCTGATCGATTTTTTCATCAGAAGATGGGAGGAGGAGGGGCGGGGGGATCCGGTCACGCTTTCGGCCGGCGCCATGAATGCCCTTGTGGAATACGAGTGGCCGGGAAATGTGAGGGAGCTTGAAAATGTGTTGGAACGCCTTCTGGTCCTGTCGGGAGGAGAAAAAGTCGACATCTCCGACCTTCCGGAGAAGATCGGACGATCCGCAACGCTCCTGAGCGCCCCTGAACCGAAAGCCCCTATTCCGGAAAAGGGGACTTCGCCACCTTCTCCGGAGCCGTTTTCCCCGCCGGGGGAGGGAGGACCACCCCCGCTGCCGGAAGAGCTGCTCGGAAAGGACTTCAACCTGTCCGTCTTCCTGGGCGACCTTGAGCGGACCCTGGTTCTCCAGGCCCTGGAGCGGGCCAGCGGAAATCGATCGAGGGCGGCTGAAATCCTGGGGATCAACCGGACGACCCTGATCGAAAAAATCCGGAGATTCCGCATTTCGTGAGGGAGAAAGGGGCGGGGATTCCCTTTCTTCCCCCCAGGGCCGTGCAATGTCTCCCGAGTCTGCGACATCCAGAGAGGGTGACGATGGCTAAGGCAAAAACGGTCGTCTTCATGAAGTGGCCCATGGCCCTGACAGGCCTCGTCCTCCTTCTGGCGTTTTCGGGACTTTCCCCGAGGGCGCTGGCGGGGACGGCTCCCAAGGGGAGACTGGGTCCGAAGGACGACAGGACGCTTCTGTCCGTGGCCCGAAAGGATCTGAGATCCCGTCATCTCAGGATGGCGGAAGAAGCCCTCGTGGAGCTCCTCGCGTCTCATCCTCATTCGGTCTACCGGGGACCGGCTCTTCTCCTTTTAGCCAGAATCCATGGCCGCGAGGCTCTGGATAAGGGAGCCCGGAACTTCAGGGAACCCCTTGTCTATTTCCGGAAGGCGGAAGCGGTCCTCCCGCCGGGCTGGGATAAGGGAGAGGTCCTGTTTCGCGAGGGACGATATCTCATCCGTCAGAGGTTCGGAGCGGAAGGTCGGGGAATTCTCGCACGTGTCCTGTCCCTCTACCCCGATAGCCCGTGGGCCTTTCGGGCTCGCCTCGCCATCGCCGATTCCTGGAGGGCAAAAGGGAACCTCCGAAGGGCCGAGTCGATGCTGGCCACCGCGCGTCCTCATCTGGCGACCTCCGCCTCAAAGGAAGATCGCATCCGATACGACTATCTCCAAGGCCATATCCTGCTGGACCGGGGGGATCTGGAGGGGGCGGAGTCGGCCTTTCTGTCCGCCCTTGCCCTTTCGAAGCGCTATCCCTACCACCATCCGGGAGTCCTCTTTCTTCTGGCCCGGACCGCTTACACCCTTCGCCACAATCGCCGTTCGGCGGTGCTTTTCCGGAGCTTTGAGCGCCTTTTCCCCAACGATCGGAGGGCCGGTGAGGCCGAATACTACCTGGCCAGGATCTCTGGTCGAATCGGGCGACTCTCTCATGAACGGGCCCGATTGAGGGCGGTCGTGGCGGACAATCCCGGGAGCACGGCCAGCCACATGGCCCGGATCGAGCTGTTGCGGCTGACCTTTTTTCATGGAGCCGGGGCCCAGAAGGAACGAGATCTGCCTGAGCTTCTGTCCCGATCGATCCGGGAGATGGGCCGGATCGCCTCGGAGGAGAGAAATCAGAGGGTGGCCAATGAGGCGATCCTGCTCCGCATTCGATTGCAGGCCCGCTCGGGGAGCTGGGACAGGGCCATTCGCGAGGTGGCCCGCCTCGAAGGACGAATCGACCCCTCCACCCGGATGGGGCAAAAGGTCCGCCATCTGGAGACCGAACTGGTTCTTGACCGGATCGCCCTTCTCTCGAATCCCTTGCACCCCCGAAAAATCCTCAGTCTTTTCCGTTCCTACCACTACCGCCTGCCGTCTCCGCAAGATCCCGGAGGGGCCTCCCTCGCTCTTTCCCTGGCCCGGGCCCAGCGGAAGGTGGGCCACCGGAAAAGGGCCGTCCGAACGCTGGAGTCCACTCTCCTCCATATCCGGGATCCGATTCTCCGGAAGGAGGCCCTGACACTCCGATACCGGTGGTTGATCGAGGACGACCGGAAAGAGCAGGCCTTTCGCTTCGCGATGAGCCTTGGCGAGGATTCATCCCTTTCGATTCCGGAGCGGGAAGGGTGGTTCGCCCATGCGGAGAAGCTCGCCCGGGACATGAAGAAGCCGAAGCTTGAGCAGAGTGTCCTTGGTCGGTGGTCCGACTCAGGTGTTCCGATGGACAACCCGGGTGCGGCACTCGCACGTCTCGGTCTTCTCGATATTGCCTCGGGCCACGGTAAAAAGGGGCTTGCCCTGCTCAAGCAAGCCCTTCCCGAAATCGAGGACAGCCCGAAAAAACGCGCCCTCCTCGGCCGTGTCCTCTTTCACCTCGGCCAGGAATCCTTGCTGCGGGGTGACAGGGCCGAGGCACGGCGTTACTGGCAGCAACTTCTCGTCTGCTGTCCCGCCGGGCCCCACGGAGGATGGGTCAGTTACCAGATGGGGCAGATGGCCTTGAGCGAGGGCCACTCCCGGGAAGCGCTCGACTGGTTCGAAAAGACCGTCAGACTCTATTCCGGGGAGGAAGTGGCCCGGATTGCCGAACAGAAGATACGGGCCATGAAACTGGAGAAAAAGGATGGAGAACCCTGAAAACCTTTCCGGATCGAGCTTGGGAGCCAAAGACCGTGAAGACATTCTGAGACAGGCCTTCCTCTCCTTCCAGTCTGCCTCGGAATCCCTTGTCACCTCCTACGCCGCCCTCGAAAAGCGGATCGCCGACCTCTCCCTGGCTCTCTCCCGAAAAAATATGGATTTCGACCGGCAGGGAAGTTTCCTGGAGGCCATCCTGAAAAATCTGTCGGCAGGAGTTCTTGTCCTTTCGCCGGGAGGATCGGTCCTCTACAGGAATCCGGCCATGGAAGTCTTTTTCGAGACCACCGAACTCTCGCTCCTCGCCCTCCTCGAGACGAAGGGGCTCTGGCCTCCGGATGGAAGGGAGGAGGCGGCCTTCGATGAGCGAAACCGTTCATGGGGGGTGGTTCGCCGCCCCGTTCCCGGGCCGGAAGGGGGGCCGATCGGTTATGTGTTCATCTTTACCGATGTGACCCGTATCCGTGAAATGGAAGAGGAGATGGCCCGGGACCGGAGACTTCGGGCCATGGGGGAGATGATCGCGCAAATCGCCCACGAACTCCGGAATCCCCTCGGAAGTCTCGAACTGTTCAGTGCCCTGCTGACAAGGGATGCGACAACTTCGGAGGCCCGGGAATACCTGGGACACATGACCACGTCGATCGCCTCCATGGACCGGCTGATCGGAAACCTTCTCTACCATACCCGAACGCCGGAACTCCAGGCGGGTTGGCTTGACGCCGGAAGCTTCCTCGGCCGCATTTCTACCGACTTCTCCCGCATGGTCCAATCCGTTTCCCGGTCCCGTTCTGCCAGAACCCTGACATTTCATTCCGTTCCCGCTCAGCCCCCTTTCCTTCTAAATGTCGACGAGGAACTTCTGACCCACGCCCTTTTCAACCTTCTCAGCAACGGGCTAGAAGCCCTCATGGGACTTCCCCTAACGGAGGAGCGTTCGCGGGAACTCCGGCTCGAGTCCCTTCTTTCCAACGATGGAAGCTGTCTTCTTGTCGTGAAGGACAATGGCACTGGAATTGCTTCTGATGTGGCGGAGCGGATATTTGATCCCTTCTTCACCACGCGTGCCAAAGGAACCGGACTGGGGCTTTCCATCGTCCACAACATCGCCGTGGCTCATGAAGGGGAAGTTCGCTATGAACGCGAGGGGGACTGGACGGTTTTTTCCTTGAGCATTCCTCCAAAGCGCGTCCGGTCGGTATCGGGAAACGGAAACGAAGGAGGCGTCAGGTGAGTCCTCAGGAAACAGGGAGTGTTCTTGTCGTCGACGACGAACCTGAAATGGCGATCGCCCTCAGGGAGACCCTCCGGAGGGACGGCTACAGGGTCAGTCTCGCCCAGAACGGGCGCGAGGCGATCGAGAAGATTTCACGGGAAGAGTATGGATGGGTGATCAGCGATGTCCGGATGCCCTCTGTCGACGGATGGGAGCTCCTTTCGCGGCTGAAAGAAAAATCGCCCCTGACGCGTGTCATTCTTATGACGGCCTATGGGACGGTGCCCCAGGCGGTGGCGGCGATGAAGCAGGGAGCAGTCAATTTTTTGACGAAGCCCTTCAAGGCGGAGGAGTTGAGAAAGATCCTGGAGCCCTCCGCGTCCGATCCGCAGGAGGAAAAGGCCGGAGATGCCCTGAATCCGGCGGGTCGCAACCCCTGGGAAAATGTCTCTCGTCCGATCAGGACCAGGAACCCCGCGATGCTCAGGATTCTTGGAATGATCGATGCAGTCGCCTCGACGCCGGCGACGATCCTGATCGAAGGGGAGAGCGGAACGGGCAAGGAGCTCCTCGCGCGGTACATGCATGAACGGTCGACCCGGGCGCATCGTCCTTTTGTCGCTGTCAATTGCGCCGCGCTTCCAGACAACCTTCTCGAATCGGAACTCTTCGGATACGAAAAGGGGGCCTTTTCCGGGGCGCTGGCCCGAAAAATCGGGAAGTTCGAGCTTGCGCATTCGGGAACGCTCCTTCTCGACGAAGTCGGAGAGATGGAGCTCGCCCTGCAAGCCAAACTTCTCCGGGTGATCCAGGAGAGGGAAATCGACCGGGTCGGAGGGACGCGTCCGGTTCCGGTCGATATCCGGATCATCGCCACCACCAACCGGAACCTGAAGGAAGAGGTGAGAGCCGGCCGCTTCAGGGAGGATCTCTATTACCGCCTGCGGGTCTTTCCTGTGGCCCTCCCCCCCCTTCGGGAAAGGATGGAGGATATCCCCCTTCTCGCGGAGCGATTCCGTCTGGCATTCGAGAAGGAGCACATGGCGGTGGGTCCCTTCGCTCCCGAGACTCTCGAACTTCTCTCGCGTCATGGCTGGCCCGGCAATGTGCGGGAGCTTGAAAACGTTGTGACCCGGGCCGCCTTCCTGGCCGAAGGACGGACGATCCTGCCCGCTCACGTGGCGGATCTTCTTGATCCGGAGGTCGCGGATCCCGGGAGGGGGGAGGAGTCCGATGCGGGGATTCGACCCGGGCGCTCCGTCTGGGAAGTCGAGCGGGAGCTGATCCTCCGGACTCTGGCCTCCTGCGGCGGAAACAAGGCCCAGTCGGCGAGGCTCCTGGGCATCAATGTGCGCACCCTCCGGAACAAGCTCTCCGAATACGGGATCGGGGGAGCCGAGGGGAGCGGAGAGGAGTCCGCATGACACGGAAAAAATTTCCTTTCGACAGAGAAGAAACCTCCGCTTTCCTGAAGAGTCTTTTTTTGTAAAATTAATTATTCATGTGTTCTTGCGTTGTTGGCATTGTTGTTGCTTATGAATGAGCGAGGAGGATGATCATGAGCCAGGTCCATCTTTTCGACAGGACAAGCGATCTTCTCAAGGTGACGATGGATCTCCGCTCCCGGAGACATCTTCTGTTGGTCAGCAACATCGCCAACCAGAATACCCCGGGGTACATGGCCCGGGATCTGTCATTCAAAAATGAACTTTCAAGAGCCCTGGAATCTCCGGACCGACGGGAGCTGGACCGTTCGGAGGGTCGTCTCACCCTCAACACGGAGGAGACGGTCGGAAACGACCTCAATACCGTCAACATCGAACTTGAAATGCAGAAGCTGGCCTCGAATACCGGCAACTACAATGCCCTGGCCTCCATGGCCGGATGGAAGTACCGGATGATGGGCGACGCCATCTCGGGTGAAGGGAGGTAATCGTGGGATTCTCAGACGCTCTCCGGATCTCGGGATCCGGACTCGAAGCCGAACGCGTGAGGCTCAATGTCCTGGCGGGAAACCTGGCCAACGCCGACTCCACCCGGGGAAATGCCCGCGGGGTCTACGAGCGGAGGGACGTCATCTTTGCCGCCGTCGCTCCCGGCCAGTCTTTTTCGGACATACTCAAGTCTCCTTCGGAAAGCCCTGTCAAGGAGGTCAAGGTTCTCGGCATGGTCCGGGATCCCCGCCCCCTCAACAAGGTGTACGATCCCCAGAGCCCCGATGCCGACTCCGAGGGATTCGTCTACCGTCCGAATGTCTCGAAGCTTGAGGAGATGACGAACCTGATCGACGCGTCCCGGGCCTACGAGGCGAATCTGACGGCCCTCGACACGACGAAAAGAATGGCTTCGAAGGACCTGACGATCCATGTCTAGAAGCGTGTCAGGGGGTCAGAAGGGAGGGTCAGAATGATCGACGAGCCGCGGATCGGAAGCGGATCCCCGCTTGAGCCGCATTCCCAGGTCGAGGGTCCGGAAAGGCTTCAACCTTCTCCGTCGGGCGAGGAATCCTTCGTCCATGTCTTGAAGGATTCGATCGCCCGGGTCAACTCGCTTCAGACGGAGGCGGACAAGACGATTCAGGAATTCTCGACCGGGCAGGACGGGGTGACCCTTCACCAGACGATGATCGAGATGGCCCAGGCCGATGTCTCCTTTCACCTGATGATGCAGGTCCGGGACCGGATCGTGAAGGCCTACCAGGAAATGAACAACATGCCGCTGTAAGAAATAGAGGGGTTCGATGGACATACTGCGCAAGATATCCGAAACCGTTTCCCTGTGGTTCGGCCGCCTTACCCTCGTTCAGAAAATCGTGGCCGGGGTTCTGGGGGTCCTGTTGGTTGGGGTCATGATCTTCCTGGGGTTTGCCGGAAAGTCCGTCGACCGGGCGGTCCTCTATTCGAGTCTCTCGCCTGTCGACTCCTTCGAAATCCAGCAGAAGCTCGACCGGATGGGAGTTCCTTATGCGGTCTCTTCCAAGGGCGGGGTGATCCGCGTCCCCAAAAGTCAGGTCTACACGCTCCGTATGGAGCTGGCCGACGAAGGGCTTCCGCGCCATCACGGAGCCGGTTTCGACATCTTCGACCACCCCTCGCTGACGACGACGGATTTCGTGCAGCATGTGCAGTATCTTCAGGCCCTTCAGTCCGAGCTTGACCGAACGATCGAGGAGATGAGCCCGATCGCCCTGGCCCGCGTCTCCATCGTCCTCCCCCGGCATTCGGTCTTTCTCCGCCACCAGAAGGGGGCCCACGCCTCCGTCCTGATCCGCTTCAAGCCGGGCCGGACCCTCGCAAGGGATCAGGTGAACGGCATCGTGCATCTCGTGGCCAATGCGGTGGAGGGACTGACCCCCGATCATGTGACGATCGTCGACAATACCGGAACGATCTTAAACCGGAAGCGCCCCGGCCTCCTTCCGGGCGAACTCACAAAGGCCCAGCTCTCCTACCAGTCGATGGTGGAGCACCGCCTCCGGAAGCGGATCCAGACCATGCTGGATCAGGTTCTGGGGGAAGGCCAGTCCGTCGTCCGGGTCAATGCGACCCTCAACTTCAGGCGCGTCGAGGAGACCAAGGAGCAGTTCGACCCCAAGGGCCGGGCTCTCGCGGAGCGCGAAAAGCTTCGTGAAAAATCCTCCGGCTCCAGGATCGTGCCTGTGGGCGTTCCCGGTGTCCTGAGCAATATTCCCGGCCCCAACGGAAAGGTCGCAAGTCCGCCGCTGGGTCCCAAAAACGGGACGGAAACGCGCTATTCCAAGAAAAAGGATATCGAGCATTATGACGTGAGCCACACCATGAGCCATATCGTGGAGCCCACCGGGACGGTCGCCCGGATCTCCGTCTCGGTCCTGGTGAATGGCAAGACGCGGACAGTGACGGGCAAAAAAGGGGAGACGACGGTCTATGAGCCTCGGACTCCCGAGGAGATTGCCTCCTTCACCCGCATCGTGCAGAACGCCATCGGATACGATGCCTCCCGTGGCGACACCGTTGTGGTGGACTCGGTGCCCTTCGTGAGACCCGAGACGGAGGGGGTCCAGAATCAGGAGGCCCGGATGGCCGAACGCCTCAAACCCTTCATGCCTCTCCTGGAAATATTCCTCGGCGGTCTTCTCGTCCTGGTCTTCAGCCTCTTCATCCTGAAGCCGATTCTCCAGAGCATGGTCACCAAGGCCGTTCCCCTTCCGGCCCAGGGGCCTTCCGGGATCGCGGTCCCCATGCGGGAAGAGGAGGGCGAAGTCATTCGTTCCAGCAAGGAAGATGTGGCCCGGATGACGCAGGAGGATCCCTCCCAGGCTGCGCAGGTCCTGCGGTTGTGGCTCAAGGAAAAATAGGAGGGGAAGGCGTTGGCCAAGAGGAAGCTTTCCGGTCTTGAGAAGGCGGCGATCTTCATTGCGGCCGTCGGACCGGAGGTCGCCGCGGAGATCCTGAAGCAGCTCGACATCAAGGAGGTCGGTGTGATTTCGAGCCTTATCGCCCAGATGGGGGAGGTCAGCTCCGAGGAGATCGATGAGGTGATGGGAGAGTTTTCGGTCGTCTACAAGGCGACCCGGGGCCTTCCTCGCATGGGGGAGAAATACATGCGCGAGATTCTGGAGAAGTCCCTGGGCAAGGAGCAGGCCGACCAGATTTTCGAGAGCATGAACGATCAGGAGGGGACCAATCTCCAGTCCCTCAAATGGATGGACCCCAAGTCGATCGCCAATCTGATCAGAAACGAGCACCCCCAGACGATCGCGCTGATCCTGAACTATCTCAATCCGAACCAGACGGCCAATGTCCTGGCCTATCTGCCGGAAGCCCTGAAGGCGGACGTCGTTTTCCGGATGGCCACCCTCGAGGACATCAACCCTCAGGTGATCCGGGACCTCGAGGAGGTGATTTCGACCGAGATCCAGATGATGGGAGGCTCCCTCACCAGCCTCGGAGTCAGCCGCATCGAAAAGACGGCCAACCTGTTGAACGAGATGGACCGGTCGACCTCGGAGGGGATCCTCGACTTCATCGGCCAGAACGACCAGGCGGTGGCCGAGCAGATCCGGGCCCTCATGTTCGTCTTCGACGACCTGGTGATGGTGGACAACCGGGGAATCCAGGCCCTTTTGCAGAGCGTTTCGCGGGATGTCCTCACCAAGGCCATGCGCGGGGCCGGGGATGCCGTCAAGGAAAAGATCCTCTCCAACATGTCGACGCGGGCCCAGGCGGCGCTCAAGGAAGACATCGATTCGATGGGCGGGATTCCCCTCAAAGACGTGGAGTCGGCCCAGGCGGAGATCATGAAGGCGGTCCGTCGTCTCGAGGCCGAAGGAAAACTCGTCATCCTCGGACGGGGAGGAGAGCAGATTGTCTAGCGTCGGTCGAGGGTTCAGGGGGTGGAGTCCCGAGAGTCTGGTCGGTCAGCCGGTGGAGAAGGCGCGCCCTAAAAGCTCCGGCAAGGGAACTCCGGCCGCGGGCGTGGAGTCCGAAAAGGAGGAAGACCTCTTCCAACGATCGGAGGAGCTGGAAAGAGTCGAAGAGGAGGCCCGAAAGGCCGGCTTCGAGGCGGGATACGCCGAGGGCCTCGAGAGGGCGCGCTCCGAAATGGAGCCTCTCCGTCAGGCCTGGCTCGAGTGGGCCTCCCGGATGTCCGCCTTCGAGAGCGACCGTCTCAAGGGGTTGCTTCCGGTCCTGGTCGACCTTCAGGCAAAGGCCCTGTCGAAGATCCTTGGGGATGATGAGAGCCGTCCGCAGATTCTGAGGAACCTGCTTGAGAGAATGGTGGGGGAGTATGCCTCCGGGCGCGAAGGGGAGCTTCTGGTTCCGGAATCCGACTTCCACCTGGTGAAGCAGTTCGATCCCGCCTTTCCGGAGGACCTCGCGGCGCGGGGGATCCGACTCGGTATCGCCCCTGATCTTCCGCCCCGTCATGTCGAGCTCCGATTTTCCGACAGGATCGTCGCCTTCGACCCGGCCTCCGCCGGAGATTCCCTTCGGAAAACTCTCTCCCGGGTCAATCCCGGCCTCCCTCCGGAAGGGGCAGGGCAGACCGGTGAAGGGGAGAGGCCATGAGGATCGGGATGGAGGAGGGAGTCGCCGATTTCTGGCTCGCCTCCGCCGGACGGTCGATGGAGCGCCTTCTGGCCGGATGGAGTCCCGACCAGGAAGGGGGAATGGTCGTCCAGGGGGTGGGACTCATGATCGAGGCCAAGGGAATGAATCTGGGGGTGGGGGAGATATGCACGCTCCTCTCCGATCCTCCGGTCGATGCCGAGGTGGTCGGATTCCGGGAAGGGCGGACCCTGCTGATGCCGCTGGGAGATCTCGAAGGGGTGAGGCCCGGAACTCGCCTCATGAGAAAAAGCCGGATCACCTCGGTCTTTCTTTCCCCCGAATGGCTGGGGCGGGTCATCGATCCCCTCGGCCATCCCCTGGACGGGAGTCCCCTCCCCGATGGGACGATCGAGATGCCTCTCCGGGGACGACCCATCAATCCCCTGAAGCGTCAGCGAATCGACCGTCCGCTCGACCTCTCGGTCCGTTCGATCAATGCCCTGGCTACCGTCGGTGTCGGCCAGAAGATCGGCATCTTCGCCGGTCCGGGGGTGGGAAAAAGCACCCTGATCGGCATGATGGCCAGGAATGCCGCCGTCGATGTCAATGTCATCGCTCTGGTGGGGGAGCGGGGGCGGGAGGTCCGGGAGTTTCTCGAACGGGACCTGGGTCCGGAAGGGCTTTCCCGGTCGGTCATCGTGGTGGCGACGGGTGAGCAGCCTCCTCTCCTCAAGACCCGGGCGACCCTGTTGGCGATGTCGATTGCCGAGATGTTCCGGGATCTCGGGAAAAGGGTCCTTTTCGTCATGGATTCCCTGACCCGCTATGCGGGGGCCCAGAGGGAGATCGGTCTGGCCACGGGAGAGCCTCCCTCGGCCCGGGGCTACACCCCGTCAGTCTTCGCCCAGCTTCCGCGCCTCATCGAACGGGCCGGCTGCTGCGAGGGATCCGGATCCATCACCGGGATCTTCACAGTTCTCGTCGAGGGGGAGGACCTTCCGTCGGATCCGCTTTCAGAGGCCCTGACGGCCATCCTCGACGGCCACGTCCATCTGTCGAGAACACTGGCCCAGGACGGGGTCTTTCCTGCCGTCGACCCCGTGGGCAGCCTTTCCCGGGTGATGGTCGACATCGTGCCGGAGGAGGTTCAGGAGAGGGCCCGGGAATGGCGCCGGCTGTACGGGCTGTTCCGAAGGTCGGAAGACCTGATCCGGATCGGCGCCTATGTGGCGGGGACCGATCCCCTTCTCGACCGGGCGGTCCGCCTTCAGGAGGCCATGACGGACTTTCTGCGCCAGTCGAGGGAGGAGACCGTCTCCCTCGACCAGTCCTTTCAGGATATGGCCTCTTCCCTGGAGGAGACGGGCGAGGTTGAGCCGTGACCATTCTGAGCGGGGGAGACTCCTGAGATGGCGGAGCGCCCTTTTTCCCTGGAATCGGTCCTGTCCGTCAGGGAGGCCGAACTCGAGGCCCTCGAGCGGGATCTGGCCAAAGCCGGAGGCGATCGCTCCCGGGAGAGGGAGCGGACCCGGGAGATGCGGCGCCGGAAGGAAGAAGGGCTGGCCTTCTCCGGAGAGGCCGGCGCGCCTGCGGGGACTGGATTTCTTTCGGCCTGCTATGCGTGGCTGTCCCACATGGATCAAATGATCGGGGAGCAGGAGAATCGCGAGCGCCTTGCCGAAACCGAATTCGAGCGGGTTCGGGAGCTCTGGAAAAAGGCCATGATGGAAAAGGAAAAGATCCTGATATTGAGGGAGCGCCACAGGGAGGGGGAGAGACGGCGGGTCCTTCGATTGGAGGAACGCTCCCTTGAGCTCTGGATTCAGTCGAGGGGGCCTTCCGGTCCTCCTCGTGGCGGAGGATCTCCATGAATAAAACCCGGGTGCGGTTTTCTTTCTGCGGCGGGATGGCGGCTCTCCTGATCCTTTCAACGCTGTCGCTTTCTCCGGAGGCCTCTGCGGCTTCGAGTGCCGCCCCGGCGACCTCCCCGCCGGGTTCCGGGTCGAGTGCCGGGGAGGAGCGCCGCCTCCTTCTGATGAAGCAGGATCTCGACAGGGAGATTCAGAAAAACAAGAAGATTCTGGGAGAGATCGAGAAGAAGCTCGCGCTTTACCAGTCGCTCAAAAAGAAGAATGTCAGGCGTCTTGTCAGACTTTATGAATCCATGGCCCCACGGACGGCGGCCTCCCAGATCAATGTCATGCCGGAAAGTCTCCGGTTGACGCTGTTCTCGGGAATGAATCCACGGAAGGCGTCGCGCATCATGCGGTACGTGGATCCTCGCGTTGCGGCAAAAATCTCGGTCGAAATGGCTGGAGATTCTTCCGCGCGGGGAGGCGGTCGGTGAACCTCTATCGGAAGGGGCGTCGTCATGGGGACAGCACCATCATCCATCCTTCACAAAATCCCGGAATCTGCTCCGGCCAGGACCCAAAAGGTTCCTGCGGATCCCGAAAGGCCTGAAAAAGCCGAGTCCCGGGGTTCCGCGAAAGCGGACGGGAGCGGATCGGAAACCCGCTCTCCCAAATCCTCAACCCATAAAAAGAGCCCCTTCGCCTCGCTCTTCAGGAGGACCCTGGCGGGACGAGCGCGACAACACCCGGAAGGGGAGCTTCCGGAGGGGGCGCTTCCGGAGGAGGTCCGCTCCGGAAAGGACCGCACCAAAGCTCCTCACGGAGAGCGCTCCAAAGCCGTTGCCCATTCCCGCAAGAAAAAGGCGGCATCCGCAGGGGAAGAGGTATTGTCACGGATGGAACCCCTTCCGGAAATCCCTTCGAAAAAGGGGACGTCCCTCCTTCCCCATTCCTCCGGAAAGCCCCCACGCTCCTCTCGTGTCCTGTGGGGTCCCCAGGGACATTCCCCCACGCCGGCGCCCTCCCTTCCGACGGGATCCGGGGTCAAGGAGCCGGTTGCGGTGACTCCTTCCGTTCCCGTGGCGGAGACAACGGCTCCGGCCGGCGCAAGCTTTTCCGGGGAGTTCATGAAATCGCTCCCGCATTCCGGGCCGGAAAAGAGGTCGCGCGAGATCCCGAAGGATCAGAAGGTTCAGGGGGCTGAAAGGGAGATCTTCAAGACGGAGGCGGAAGCGTCTCCCGCGGGAAGCCGTCCGGCAGAAAAGATTTCTCTGCCGGAGAGAGTCTCCCCGCAGAGGGAGGGCCCCTCGACCGGGGACGAGGTGTCCTTCGCCCCGAAGCCCTCCCCGTTCCCCCTCTCCGAAAAGCGCCTTGAAAGACCTCCGGTCCATGGACCGGGGGAGGGCTCTCCGTCCCCTCAAACTCCGTCCCCCGTTGGTCTGGAGGGGGCCGTCTCCGGAGCTTCCGCCAAGGGGGAGTCCCTCCAGCCCCCCTCCCTCCCCGAGGGTCTGGCCTCCCGGGTCGGCACTCTGGCGCGGGAGGGGGGAGGAGAGGTGGCTCTTGAGGTGAAGCCCCCCCACCTGGGCCCCGTGGGCGTTCGCGTCCATGTCGATCCCCACACCCGGCTCGTCACTGTGGAGCTTTCTTCCCATGACCCCCGCATTCGCCACCTGCTCTCGGAAAAAGAGGGACACATCAAGGAATCCCTCTCCCAGACAGGATTTGTCCTCGACCGCTTCCAGGTCGTCTCCCAGGGGTCTCCCGGACAGGACGGGACGACCCTCCAGGGACTTGCGGCAGCCGGAGGAGGCGGAGCGGCGGGGGGAGGCGATGGGCCGTCCTCCGGGGGAGGACAGGAGTCCGGGGTCTCCGGAGGCTCCTCCCAGGGACAGGACCTTGCCAACCCGGGTCGCCAGGAGGCGGGAGTTCCCGGACGGGACGGAGGGAGAGGGGGCTTCCCGGGCTCGTCGTCTCCCGAGGTCGAAGAAACGAGGACGGCGGGGGAAGGGGGGCGGACCGAAGCCTCCTCTCCCTTGGGACACGCGATGAGGAACACGGGCTATCATCGAATCGCCTGAATCCTATTTCAAGGAGAAAATCATGATCGTCAAGACCGAACAAAACGATATCCGGACCATCCGGAAGGAGTCGGAAAAGAGGCTCACTCCCTCCAAACTCCCCCCGCCCCTGAAAAAGAAGCTGGGGATGGAAGATTACATGAACATCATGATCCGGCAACTCCAGTACCAGGACCCCTTTCACCCGATGGACAACCGGAAGTTCGCCTCCCAGCTGGCCCAGTTTTCCCAGCTGGACCAGTTGGTCCACCTGAACAAGAAGATGGACGGCATGGCCAATCAGGGAAAGGAGGCCGATTCCCTCCAGATGGTGGGATTCCTGGGGCGGGAGGTCTTCATGAAGGGAAACCGGTTCGTCCGGAACCCTCACGAATCCGCCAACCTGGTTTTTCGTCTCGACCGGCCGACGTCCCATTCGACCGTCTACATCTACGGGGCCAAGCACCAGCTGGTCCGCACCCTGAAGGCGGGAGCGATGGAGGCAGGGAACCAGCATGTGGCGTGGGATGGTCTGAGCAACCGCGGAACGATGGCCCCTCCGGGAGGATACGAATTCGAGGTGGTGGCGCGGGACGTCAAAAACCGCCCGGTCGTGGCCTCCCCCCTCCGGACCGGTATCGTCACGGGGGTGCTCTTTTCCGGGACCCGACCCCGACTCGAGGTCAACGGAGAGAAGATCGACCTGTCGGACATCACCCATGTGGGCGTTTTGCACGAACCGGAAAAAGCGCCTCGGCCTGCTCCGGCTCCCGCTTCTCCCGTGCCGGCGCCCGTTCCCGGATTGCGGACTCTCTCCGGCACTTATGCAAAACCACCCGGAAAGACGTCGCCTTCGATCCACCATACGCTGTGACGTCCGCCTTCGGCCGGACCGGAGGCGGTTTTGAACGGTCAATAACCAATCATTCTGTCCAGGAGGATTTGCCATGGGGATTCTTTCATCCATGTATGTCGCCAACAGCGGTCTCTCCGCCATGGGAACGGACATGTCGGTGATCGGAAACAACATCAGCAACATGAACACGGTCGGGTTCAAATCTGGTCGGGCCGTTTTTGCCAATATCTACGGACAGACCCTGGCGGGAAAATCCAATGCGGTCGGTCCGTCCCAGCCGGGTTCCGGCGTCTACGTCGAATCCATCGAGCCCCTGTTCACCCAGGGATCGGTCCAGTCCACCAGCAACGCCCTCGACCTGGCCATCCAGGGGAACGGGTTCTTTTCTTTCCGCAACTCCAACGGCGCGGTCCTTTATGGTCGCAACGGAGCGCTTTCCCTCGACCGGAATGGGCGGATCGTCGACCAGGGGGGCCACATCCTCCAGGGCTACTCGGCCGACGCCGCCGGCCGGATCCAGCCCAAGGTCGGGGATCTCGGGGTGCCCCAGTCGACCATTCCTCCCAAGGCCTCCCAGAATGTCTATTCCCGGATTAACCTGGACGCCAACATGACGGAGAAGCTGAAGGCCGGAAAGACCTTTTCGAAGTCCAGCAATATCTTCGACTCTCTTGGCATCGAGCATCTTCTCACCTACAAGTTCCACCCCACCAATACCGTGGGGCAATGGGCGGTGGAGGCGACTCTCGACGGGGCCAAGCTGACCAAGGGCGGAGGCAGCGTCACCTATACCTCTTCTGCAGGTGGAAAATCCCACACGATCAAGGGCATGGTGGCCATGATCAACTTCGACGGCAACGGCAATGTGGCCAATGTCAACTACGGGGGCTCCCCCACCAAACTCGACACCTCGGGGGTCCAGAGTGTGGATTACACGATGGCGCTCGACGACAAGGCCTCCACGCCGGTCACCCTGTCGCTCTATATTCCAAAGCCCGGACAGAAGGTTCCCGAAAACACCAAGGACGGGATCACCCGGCAGGTCCTGGATCTGACCCAATACGCCGAGCCCTCCACGACGATCGAGGAGACGCAGGACGGATACAAGGCGGGAGACCTGTCAAACATCGCGATCGACCGGCAGGGACGGATTGTCGGTTCGTTTTCGAACGGGACGGAACACAACCTGGGGGCCATCGCGGTCTCGACCTTCAACAACCCCAACGGGCTTGTCAGCATCGGTGGCAATCTCTACCAGGAAAGCATCGGGTCCGGGATCGCGAATATCGGACGGGCCAATCAGGGGGGCCGGGGGCAGGTTCTGGCGAACTCCCTGGAGCAGTCGAACGTGGATCTTGGGCGTCAAATGATTGACATGATTTCGGCGGAAAGAGGATATCAGGCCAACGCCTCCGTCATATCTGCCGACAACCAGCTTATGAACACGCTGCTGACGCGTATCGGATAATCTCGCGGAGGTCATGATTTAACAGTAAGAAGGGTCTTTCGGGGGATCCCCCGGAAGACCCTTTTTTGCTTTGGTACACGTTTTGCTTATCATAGGTCGAAAAGAAGGCACGGACCGGTTTCGGGAGATCCTGAAGACGATCCGGACAGGCGGACGCAATCCGGGAGAGGGCGATGGCTGAGGAAGAAGAGGGCGGAGAAGAGCAGGGGGAAGAGAAGAAAGGCTCCAGGAAGATGCTGATCGTCGCCGTGGCGGCGATCCTGCTGATCCTCGGAGGCGGAGGGGCCTTTTTCTTTCTCCACCACAAGAAAAAAGGGCCCTCCGAGGAACGGCACCACCACTTGACCCCCAAGGAGATGGAGAAGATGATCAAGGAACATCCGATCATCGATCTCAAGCCCTTCGTCGTCAACCTTTCCGGGCCGGCCGGGAGCGCTCCCCAGTATCTGAAGGTGCGGATCGCCTTGAAGCTCGACCGGGCGGTGACGGCCAAGGAGATCGACTACCGGATGCCCGAGATCCAGAGCGCGATCCTGATCCTTCTGGGAGCCCAGACGGTGGGCGATCTCCAGTCGACGGGAGGGAAGCTGGCCCTGAAGGACGAAATTCGCCACAGAGTCAATGCCAGGCTCGACTCGGGAAAGGTGACCGATGTCTATTTCACGGAGTTCGTGATTCAGTAGGGTGTTGGGGGACCGGCGCCGGAGGACGGCGCCGGAACGAGGATCATGCCGGAAGGGGAGGAGCGATGGCGGACGAACCACTGGACGAGGAAGCCCTGGCGCGTGCCTGGGAAGAGGACCTGGCCAAGAATGAGGCGGGCAAGGATCGCGAGGAGCCCCAGGGTCCGCCCAAGACCCATGAACCTCCCCTGAGCCTGGACTATCTTCTGGACGTTCCCCTGACCATTTCGGTTCGGGTGGGAGAATCCCGGATGCTCATCAAGGATCTTCTGCAGCTTGGGCAGGGATCGGTCGTGGAGCTCGACAAGCTGGCCGGCGAACCGATGGAGGTCCTCATCAACGACCAGCTGGTCGCCAGGGGAGACGTGGTCCTGGTCAACGACAAGTACGGCATCCGGCTGACCGACATCGTCAGCCCCATCGACCGGGTGAAGAAGCTTTGAGGCCGGGCTTGCCGGCAACCATCCAATAGGGAGGCAGATTCATGATCACGACATCCCATGGCCACGACGCGAGTCTTTTGTTTGTCGGCGCCAAGCTGGCTGGGTCGCTCCTCTTTGTCCTGGCGCTCTTTCTCGCGGGGGTCTGGGTGGTGCGCCTCCTGCAGCGCCAGAAGCTTCTGTCCGCCCGAAGACCCGAGAACGAGATCGAAATCCGGTCGACCAAGGCCCTCGGTCCCCGTTCCCAGATCGCACTTGTGACGGTTGCCGGGAATTCCTTCCTGGTGGGGATCGCCCCATCGGGAATCTCCCTCCTGGGGAAGATCGACGAGCCTTCCCCCCGTGGCTCGTCGACCGTGGCTCCCTCCGCGCCGGCTCCCCGTCTTCAGACGCCGCCCCCCGCCGCTTCTTCTCGGACTCCAGGTCCGGACCCGGCCTCTTTCGATGCCGCCGTCCGGGAGGCTTTGGACAGGATCGGCGCCCTTTCGCGGGAGCGGGGATCCGCCGAACGAAGCAGCCGGTGGACAGTATGAGATCTCTCCCCGGCAGAGCGGCCCTGATGCTTGCGGTTGCACTGCTCCTTTCCGGCCTCTCCCCGGAGGCGGCCTTGGCGAAGGATCTCGCGGTCGCTCCCGTGGCGCCCCTTCCCGACATCCATCTCTCCTTCGGGAACGGGAATCCGGAGCCGTCCCAGGTCGCGATGACGGTCGAGCTCTTCCTGCTGTTGACGGTTCTTTCCCTGGCCCCGGCCATTCTCGTGATGATGACCTCCTTCACCCGGATCGTGGTGGTCCTCTCCTTTTTGAGGCAGGCCCTCGGCACGGCCCAGGTTCCACCCAACCAGGTCCTGATCGGACTCTCTCTTTTCCTGACCTTTTTCATCATGGCCCCGGTCTGGCAGACGATGAACAAGACGGCGATCACTCCCTATCTGGACAAGAAGATCGGCTCCGACGAGGCCCTCACCAAAGGGATGGCCCCCGTCCGGGATTTCATGTTCCGGCAGGTCCGGAAAAAGGATCTGGCCCTTTTCGAACGGATCGCCCATCTGCCGGAGACTCCCCAGACCCGGGACCAGATTCCCACCTATGTCCTGATTCCGGCCTTCGTCGTGAGCGAGCTGTCCACCGCCTTCGAAATGGGCTTCATGATCTATCTCCCCTTTCTCATTCTGGATGTGGTCGTCTCCTCGGTCCTGATGTCCATGGGCATGATGATGCTTCCCCCGACCGTGGTCTCCCTGCCCTTCAAGATTCTCCTGTTCGTCCTGGTGGACGGCTGGACCCTGATCGTCGGGTCCCTGGTCCAGAGCTTTCACTAAAGGAGGAATGACATGAATCTCCAGACCGCCGTCGACCTGACCCACGAAGCCATGCGGGTGGCTCTTGTCCTGACCCTCCCCGTTCTTCTTGTCAGCCTTCTGGTGGGGGTGGTGGTGAGCCTTCTCCAGGCCGTGACCCAGATCAACGAGATGACGCTCTCCTTCCTCCCCAAGGTGGCGGCGGTGGGAGGCGTTCTGCTCGCCCTCATGCCCTGGATGGTCCGGCTGATGGTGGACTACACCCAGGGGCTCTTTGCCCAGTTGCCGGGGCTGACTCGGTGAACGCCAGCCCCTTCATGCACCTTTTCTCCCTTTCCCGGTGGGA
>JAKADN010000100.1 GCA_021820445.1 Nitrospirota bacterium
TCGTCGTGTTTTCTCCGATCTCGCGCATGGATCCTTTCAGCCCCTGGGCATCGATCTGCCGCTCCTCCCGGCCCTTTTCCCCGTCGAATCCCTGAACCCGCATCGCCCAGTAGGGGCCGGTATGGAGGATCTCGAAAGAGAAATGGATGACCCTCCACAGGACGAGCGTATAGGCCAGATCGCCGCCGGTTGCGTCGGCGGCGGACACCCAGATCCCGGGAGAAGGATTCGCGGACATCGAGGAGAGCACCTGCGAGGTCATCGGGACGAGGGGAAGGTAGATCGCGACGGCGACGGTCAGGACCGCCATGGCCGTCGTGAGGGGATGGAGGATGGGCTTGGTCGCATTGGCGACCGCGCCCCCGGCCTTCCCCAATTTCGAAAGTCCGGCCTTTGCCGCATGGCCCGCGGCACGCCACATGTCCGCGCTTTCGACAACGCTCTGAAGGCGCGACAGCGGGTCTTCTCCGGGGTTGGACGCCATATAGGAGGAGCCGGATACGCTTTGTCCCGTCGAGGGATCCTGCACGCTCGAGAGCGAGGCGATCTTCGCCTGCTCGGCCCCCGGGGCCCGACGCGGGCTCCGGCACCGCCGCCCACCAGGGACCCGTTCCCCCGAAAGGGCCGGAGAAGCCCCAGTGGGACAGGTATGTCTCCGTCAGCCCGAATGCCTGCTGGACTTCCTGAGCGGCCGCCGAATCCCCGATCGAAATCCAGTCGGCCCCGCCGAACCCGTTTGTCGGCACGGGGAGCCACTCCATGGTTTTCGCCGCCCTTCGGGCCTGACTTCCGAAGAAGGCATAGTACATTCCCAGGGCGGTCCATCCGTCGTTCCGGATGTTCCGGAGGGCTCTCTGCCCGTTGCCGGTGGTTGCCATGCCCATCTGCCCAAGGGCCGGTCTCATACTGGAGAGCGATTTGCGTCAGCGTCCCGGTGGCTCCGGGCGGATTGGTCATGCCTCCGCCCTGTCCGAACACGGAGCGATTCGGGGGAGTGCCGGACGGAGCGCAGGGGGAGAGGCCGGTCCCGATTACGAGGGAGCCGCAGCCGTTGGCGTTTTGGAAGATGGCCGATGCCACCTGGTCTAGCTGGCCCCCGGACCGGATAGGCGACATGAAAGCCGAATTATGGGCCATCGTCTGCCCGGTCCCCTGAGGAAGCATGTAGTCTCCGCAGACGTTCGGGCCGTAGCTGCCGACCCCCATCACGTTGGAAAATCCCAGGTTTCCGAAATTGTCCGCTTGCGCCGCCACCGCCTGTTCGGTTCCCCGGGGGTTCACGAAAGTTGTCGAGGACATGGGCGCAGACGAGGGAATAGAGGGCGTTGTCGACCACGGTCTGGATGTCCGGAGGAACGACGGCGGCCGGCTTCGGGGCGGTCAGCATGTTCGCGATTTTCCCGGCCGCCGTGTCCCCCAGGCCGTTCCCGGTCGATGCGACGAAGAGGACGAAGGAGGCCAGAATCGAGAGGACTCCGGGGGCCGCGTTCATCCCGGCGGACGTGGCCCCCCGGACGGGAGCCCAGGCGGCGTTCACGCCCTGGTGGGTCCAGTCGCCCGTATGGGCCGCGGTGTGCATCGCGGAGACGATATGATAGGAATAGGTGACGGTCAGGAGAAACAGGGCGAGGACCGAGACCAGGTTCGCCACGATGGCGATCGTCTGGGGGATGTTCTGGAGGACCGTGGACCCCGACACGTAAGTGGCGATGGGGGAGCCGGAGCAGGTGTTCTGCCCGGCCGACGGGCCGAAGAAGGTGCAGAGGATGCAGCTCGAGACCGATCCCGGGGCGGTGTGGACGAAGGAAAGGAGGAGGAATCCCGCCCAGAGAGGCGGATAAGTTCGGAGCTTCTCGAGTTCGACCTGAAGCGGCCACTTCTGCCCCGCGAGATGGCGGGGAAACCCGTCGAGGCACCAGGAGAAGAGGCCGGGCGGAAAGAGCAGGGCCAGGATCCCGGAGACGACCGACAGGTCGAGGAGAAAGTCCGGGAGCGGCGCGCTCCTTCCGAGAACGACCGTCGCCGCCAGGAAAACGAGGCCTCCCAGGACCGGCGGAAAGACGCATCTCCAGAAGATCCGATGGAGGACGGTGCAGGAGTCCGTCGTCCCGGAACCGGATGAAGTCCGGGAGGGCGGTGCTCATGAGGGCGGCGTATCTTGTGGCAAATTTGAACGGCACGACGGCGACCAGGCGGAACGTCCACCCCACCCGGCCGAAACCGCCGGGCTCCCAGCAGACCTTTCGGTCCGCCCCCGGAAATCCAGTACCAGACCCTGCGATTCCGCCAGTCGGGGGACATCCGGAGTGCCCGGTCGAGAGAAAGAGCGAACGGGGACGGGTCTTTCCGGACGATTTTTCGGGACTTCGGATCCGGAAAGGTCGGCAAAGGGATAGGGATTTTTCCGCTTCATGCCAATATCTCATCCATCACCGGAAAAAGCTGCTGCATCAAGCTTTTTGTGGCGTTTGAGAGCATCGTTCTTCTGCGCCTGGGTGGTGATGAGGTCGTCGAGAGAGGAGAGGCAGTCGGCGATGTCTTCCCCAAGCTTGTGAGGGTGTCAGCGTCTTTTCAGCACCGGCAGGTGAATTTACCTTCGTTTCCTGATGAATGGGTCGGATAGAGGATGTAGAGTGTTTTTCCGAAGAAGAAAGGCATTCCCAGAATGAACGGAGGAGAAGATGCTTCCGGAGAAAAATACAGGACGTCCTTTGCCACTGCCCGGTGTTCCAGAAGACGCTCCGCGGCATTGCCGACGGGAAGGGAGAATTTTCGTGGATCTCCCTTCGAATCCGAAATGAAAACGGAGAGGGAGGTTTCTCTGTCGGGACAGGCGAGATGCCGCAAGGGAGGGGAACAGGCGCGAATCTTCTGGTCGGGGATGACCAGTGCGGTCGTTCCCGTATCGAGCCGCCCCTCGTAGATTCTGGAGGAGTCCCCCGTTCTCGCCTGAAAGTATCCGTCCCGGTCCATGGGGAAAAAACGGATTCTCGGCGGAAGCCGATTGTCCCGCTCGGTCCCGACGCCCAGGAGGAGCTCTCCGGCGATCGGTCCGGTTCCTTTTCTAGGAACTCCGGGGAAGCTCAGGACGATGCCGTTGTTGTCCTTTTCCTCGCGCATCACGGGGTTTTCGATCGCCTCGCCGGACGAAGGGGCGGTCAGGCGACATCCGTGCCCGGTACAAACGAAGTAAAGCCCGCCGTCGAATCGGGCGGGAGAAACTCCAAGGATCCCATCAATTCCCGAGAGCGATCTTCTCTCCTCTTCCATCCCCCCGGCGCAGGGGGGCGGAGGAACAAAGGAGGACTTTTCCACGACCTGGACCGGAAGGGAGCGGATCGCCGGTTCGGTCCCGAGAGTGATGTCCGCGGGAAGGACCTTTCCCCATAGATCCACGGTCCCGAATGGGAGACACTCCCAAAGAGAGCTCCGGTTCGCCGTTCGGGAAAGGAACCTCGAAGGCTCCTCGCCGGACGGGATCGCCGATGGGAAGATCCGGAGTCCGGAGGATCCGGTGTCGAGGAGCAGCTTCCGGACCGTAAAACAGCGCTCGAAAACGTTCCGAAGACAGATCCTTGCCGAGACGGTGGGCAGATTGATGTTCGCCGGAGAGAGGGATGTTCCGTCGCGCACCTCACCGACCGCGAGGGGGAGGCGATTTGTGTAGGAAGAATGCCGGTCCGGATGGCAGGCTGCCGCGAGGAAGAGGAGAAGAAAAGGAAGGATATGTCCTATTGTCCGGAGGGAATGGAGGGGAACAAACGATCGGAGGGCTCTAGGAAAGGCCCCGGCTGGACCTCCCTGGTCCTGTGCGGACAAGGGCCCCGGCCGGGGATGGGGAAGACCGTCAGACAAAACTGCTCCAGGACTCCGTGGTGGTGGTCGTCGTTCCATTCACGACCTGAACGATCTGAACCTGCTGGTTTGGTTCGGCGGTGATAGTGATGCTGTTCCCGTTCGGGTCGGAGACGGTGATGGTCCCTGAGGTCGGATAGGGTGGGGAACCCGCCATGTCCATCGTCCAGGGGGCGGTCGAACTTCCAATCGTTATGGAAAGGGTTCCTGAGAAGGGGGTGCCGCTGAGGGCCGTGTTGGTCATGTCCAAGGACCCGTAAGTCTGAAACGACGACGGCAGCCCCCCGTTCGAACTTAAGGTCATGGTCATGGTCTGGTTCATGTTCGAGAGGGTGATGGTCCCGCTTGATGTCGTGATCGTGAAGGTTGATCCCGTGGGAATCGTCTGTTTGGAGATCATTGTCGCCGTATTGCTGGTGCATGTTTCCTTATTCGAAAATGACTGGGATCCGCTCAGAGTCGACGTTGAACCGCTGGTCGTCATCGTGAAATTGCTGCCGTAACTGATGGTGACGTTCATGGGCCCCGGCATATAATAGGATGAACCACATGATTCTAAAGTGCTAGTCCCCGTATAGGACATTGTCATGGTGCCGTTCATCGTCGTTCCGCCCATGGTGCAGTTGGAGTAGGACGACGTCGAAGATGACATACTGGTACCAGATAACGTAAATGTCATGGTTCCGCTTCCGCTGGAGCAGGGAAGCGTGATCGAAGTGGGTGCAAACGACCGGATCTCGACGGGATCGAGATGCAGGAAGCTTCGCGCGAGAAGCGGATGGGGGGACCCCGACATTTTGGAAACAGGCCCCGTCGGCTTGTTCTTGACCGCGAGCAGGATCTGGGAGCGGACGAAGGCCGTCAGGTTGAAGGGCTGGGGCGCGGAGGTCGCGGTGACGGCCGTTCCGGAGGACGACCCCGAGCTCATGGACTGGTTGACGGTGGAGGCCACCGATTGGACCACCGTGCCCGCGGATCCCGTTACCCCCCCTCCCGTTCCCGTGCTTCCGCCTCCCCCGCAGGCGGAGAGGGCGAACAGACCCGCGAAAATAAAGGGCGCCGCCGCCCTTCCGATCCGTTTCGCCGCCTTTCCGGAGAGTTCCGATTCATTTGTTCCCTGTTCCTTCAGACGTTCCATAGATTCTTCTCCCTGTGATGGGCAGTTCCTGTGCCCGACGATTGTCGAAGGCCTGATCGGGTTCCGGCCGGTCAGAAAAATTAATAGCATCATTTTTTGGTTTTTGCAATTAATTCATGCTATCAGCCGGATACCTGTCTTTTCGGTACCTTTTGAGAGTTCCAACGTGGGGCGTGAGAGAG
>JAKADN010000101.1 GCA_021820445.1 Nitrospirota bacterium
CGGCCACGATCGTGTGCTGGCCAACGAGATTGTGAGCCAGAAGTTCCTGTTTCAGGAGAAACTTGACCTTTTCGGAGGTGAGTCGGATTCCTTCGAAAAAGATCCAACCGTCCCGGGTCGTCGCTTTTTTCAAAATCTCGACAACCGTCCAGAGGGCCTTTTCGACGCCCTCCTGAACCTTCCGTATCTGATCCGCTTCACTCCGGGTTTTCAGAGCTCGGGAAGGGGTGAAGGCCCCCTCGGCGGGAGAGACAGAAAAACCTTCTGATGCAAGGGTTTTTGCCAGACCGAAGGGAAAATCATAGGGAACGGTGAGAGAGGAGACTCCGCGACTTTTGAGAAACAAGGTGGCAATCCCTGCGAGTCCTCGCTTGCCCTCCTTTTTGGCCTGGTCTTCCCACTCCGATGTGGACAGGATATGTGTGGCCCGTCCTTCCTTGCGTGCCCGGTCACGCTCGAGATCGGAGAGGAGCATAAAACTTTCGTCTCCGATCTCGGCGTAAATGTACGGATCGGGGGTCAGGAATCCTGTCCGGTAGTAAAGGTCAGGACTTTGCTCGCCCGCGGCAATGATCAGTCTGGCCGAGGATTCCATAAAAATTCCGTCACGCCAGCCGGCTCGCAACCAGCATTCCCTCGGACACAGGGAGGATGGTCGAGAGGAAGTTCGGATTGCCAAGGATCTTGTGGTTGAAGGCCTCGATGGAAGAGGCGAGCAGTGAGTGCGAGGATCCGACTTTCTCTGGAGGCATCATTCCGAGGGAGATGAGCATTCCTCCCGGGGCCAGTTTTTTGTCGACCGCCATCCACCAGTCGGCCAGTTTCGTGCGTTCCTGCTGGAGATCGAGAACGATGAGGTTCTGGAGAGTCTCCTGGGCCATCAGATGATCGGGGCCGGCGGTCCTGGAAACCTTGATCCGTCCGGAAAGACCGGCCCGTTTTAGATAGTTCGAGATCAGCCGGAGATTCTCCTCGCTGACAGTTCCGATGGAATGGGAGGTCGTTTCGGGAAGCGACTTGGCCAGCCAGATGGTGGTTGATCCATACCCGGCCGTCCACTCGAAGACGTGGTCCATCTTGGCCGTCGTGGCCAGAATGGCCATTAGAAGCCCTCCCGCCCGTCCCGGATGAAACCGGCCATGCTGCTTCGTCAAAAGGGCGATCTCCCCCACGATGGGGTCCTTGTCAAAGGTCAGTTCTTCAAGATATTTGTTGAGCTGTTCTTCTTTGTCCATCGGAGGTCTTACCACTCCCTTTCTTTTTTGTTGGCCGGGTTCAGTCCATCAGGGCGGCCCCCTGGGCAAAAAACCAAGGGAAACGGCCGGCCCCGGTTTCAGGTCTCAGCATCGGGGATGGCGTTCGTGTTCGTCGTTTCCATGATCATACCACCGCCCTGCAGTAAAAAACAAAGGATCGGCAAGCCAGTGTTTGCATGGGACTCTGAAGGGGGGGTATGATCGAAAAGGATTGCCGGTGCGGATTCCGGTGCAACCCCGATGCATTAATGGTTTATCTCGTGACGATATGGAGGATGGATGAAAAGTGTGACCGTAACCTATTCCGCCAAGGATAATGAAGGACAGCTCGTGATGGCCGACAGCCAGGAAATCGCCCTGTTCAGGATTGATGGGACATATCATGCCATCGAAAACCGTTGTCCCCACCGGGGGGGATATCTTTCCGACGGGGCTATTCGGGGATCCCAGGTTTCCTGCCCGTTGCATGGATGGACCTTCGATATTCGGACGGGGGAGTGTATTCAGCGTCCCGGAGAAAAAATCGGCTGTTTCGAGGTCCGGAATGTGGGAGAAGAGGTGACCATCCTTTACTCCTGACCCCCTCTTCGATTTAGGGAAGTGAAAGCCGGAGCCGGTCCGAACCGCTCCGGCTTTTTTATGCCTTTTCAGGTCCTGTGGTTACGGAGCAAATCCCTGTTCCCTGACCCGGATGAAGGGGTTGTGGGCCTTCTCCCGTGCAATCGTGGTAAAGGGTCCATGTCCCATAATGAGGATGGTTTCCGGCGGAAATCCGGAAATCAGGCGATGAATGGAATCGAGCTGGACGGAAAAGGAATCGGGTGTGTCGCTTCGGCCGGCCGATCCGCAAAACAGGGTATCCCCCACGAGCAGGGCCCCGCCGATATGGTAGGCGACCGACCCGGGTGTATGTCCGGGGGCTTCCGTCACCGAGACCTTCCACCCCGTTTGCGCCAGCCGTTCACATCCCTCATCGGGGGTCAGAAGTGGGCCCGCATACTGGTTTGCCTCCGGAAGGAGATACCGGTCTCTCTGAGATATCAGGACAGGGACGCCCTCCTTCAAGATCGCCCCTTCAAAGCCACCCCCATGATCCCCATGTCCGTGGGTCAAAAGGACGGCCTCGATTTCAAGATCAAGCCTTGAGATCGTCTCAAGGAGAATGGGGCCCCCACCCCCCGTATCCACGAGAAGGGCTCTCCTGGGATTCTCCGGATGTCGAATAAGTGTGCACCAGACGGCATAGCCGGCATAGTTTTCCCGAACAGGCACCAGGTGTGGAGGCGGGGCCACCTCCGGAGTCGTCTCGGGATGGAGATGCAATCTCTCCATCGCTTCGCCGTCAAATCCCAGGACCGCTCCCAAACTCAAAAGCTGTGACTTGTCCGGCGTCGCATTCCCCGATTCCAGATCCCTGAGAAGGTCCATCGCGATTCCGCTTGCCCCTGACACGTCCTTCAGGGACTTTTTTCTTCCATAACGGAATTTCTTGAGGACGTCGCCCGCCTGGTCTTCAAGGAGCAGGTTGAGCATTCGCTTCTCCTTTCTCGAAAAAGTTGATGCCGATAAAGTAGACCATCATGGATTTCATCTGGAGCTCGAATTTTTTGAGAGTTTGGGATTTCATGTGCTTTTCAGCTTTTCGGTAGTAATAATCGGCCAGTGAATAAACCCCCAGGGCTTCGTAGGTCACTCCCAGATCGGCATAAAGCTTTGGCGGAATGGGACGGCTCTTTTGCTTCAGGCGTCCGTATTCCGAATTCAGAAAAAAAAGGGCCAGAACGGGTTTTTTGGCCAAAAGACTTCGGTAGGCCTTTTCTGATGGGGGATCATAGGGATAGAAAGGCCTCTTGACCGTCAGTCTGAGTGTGCTGAATAGATAACGGACGTGTTGGGCAATCTTTGCATACAGATGAAGATTGAGAGTCGTCTGGGGAGTGAAGGACCTCTGGAACAGAGAAAATGGAATTTTTTTTGAGGTGTTTCTGACCGTCACCGTACGATCGAGTTCCACATGAAAAGGAAAGGCCCTGAGGAAGAGGATATGGAGCCGCATCGTGTTTGTCCGGACGGTCATCGGGACGGTGATGGTCTGGCAGGGAGGTGCGGCACAGTTACCTGCGATGACCCTCCGGTCGGATACCGTATGGGAGAGAAGATGAACCATGAGAATGTCGTTTGATTTCGACAGATGGGCCAATTCGGGGATCGAAAGAGGCGTTTGTCCCGATCGTTCTCCGGTGGAGATCCTGACCGGATGGAGTCCCGGGACCTGTGCGAGATTCCTGGTAATGGTCCCTGCCAGAAGTCTTTGCTCCTCTGTTCCGACCGGCCAGACGAGGACCCCGATTCTGTGGATCGGCCCAAGCTTGATGGGGGGTTCAATCCGGTCCTCCATCACGATTTCAGGCCTGGCGCATCCGGTCAGATTTCCCGCAAGAAAGAGAAGAAAAACCAGAATGGGGAGAGGCATGCGCTTCACCGGCCCTTTCCCTTTGTAGTCTTGGAGAGGGAGGGGGGGCGTACGAGCCGCTGGGGAGCAAGGAGGATCAGGATGTGTCCCGTGGCCATAAGCTTAGAGGGGTACAGCGAATGAAGAATTTTGCGGGAATCTCTTTGCGAAAAGACGAAGACCTGCCGATGGAGAAATTCCTCGGGACGGACGACCAGGGGGCGCAATCCCACCCTCCGTTCGACCGCCTCGATGTCCAGTCCGTCGCTCCAGCCGGCCCAGCCGTAGGGAAGAACTCCGGAGGGACGACCTTCGTCCGGGATCATGAGAATGTGACGTGTGTCCGAAATGAGAATCACGTCCCGAAAGGGATGGATCCTGTACCGGCGGGCATCGATAAGAAGTCCGGTGGGAGGAAGGCCGTGGGGCTTGAAGGCGATCATGTCGGGAGGGGGAGGGGAGGCCGCGGAACGCTCCATTGTCAGTGCCAGATTGTCCCCGATATGCAACGGAAGGGGAAGGGTGATGCGGGCCAGTGCAATTCCCCCTCCGGCGGCCAGTGCGTGAATGTCCACGAAAAGATTCGACCGGGTCAGACCATTGGTGATCAGATATCTCTCGACCGTCCCTCCCGCCTGAAAGGTTTCCGGGGGAGCTGTCTTGCGAAGCCGGACGAATTCCCGGACAGGCAGATTCATGATGCCGTCACGGAGAAGCAGGATGGAGAGAAAAACGGCCTCGTTGCGAGCCTTTCTGAGCCCATTGTTTTCAAAAAATGGCACGGTCACCTGGGATGTGATTGTTCCTTCCTCGAAATTCGTCACCACACTGGAGTGAGGGGTTGTTTTCTGAAGCAGAAAAGGCCTGGCCGGAAGTGTGTGGATGAGGACGGGAAGGTTGAGTTCAAAAAATTCCTTGTCGATGCGCCGCCCCAGACGGCGTTCAACTGTTTCTGCGGCTCCTGGTTCCTTGAAAATCCATCGGGCGGAGCGTCTGGCATCATCGAGTAGGGAGCGAACATCGCTCTCGGTTTTGTTCTTTTCGAGAGCCTCGTGGATCCTCTGGATCTGGTCCCGATAATGAGAGTGTTCCTCGTTCAGGATCTCTTCGGCCGGTGAGGGTCCCGGAGGAATAAGGGAAATCCAGAAGATTCCGCCCAAAGCTGTCAGGATCAATGATCGCCATGTCATCGGGGAAGGGCCAGTCCTTATGTCGGTCGAAAGGCTGTCATTGACCGGTCCGAATCTGTTACAATTCGTTTCTGTCGATTTCAATTCGGGGCGTGGCGCAGCTTGGTAGCGCACCTGCTTTGGGAGCAGGGGGTCGCAGGTTCAAATCCTGTCGCCCCGACCAATGTTCATTCAGATAGTGTATTTGAATGTGAAAA
>JAKADN010000102.1 GCA_021820445.1 Nitrospirota bacterium
GAGGCCCGGGATCGGGTCGAGCGCCTTCGGGAGATGGTTCCGGGCATCCTTCCGATCTTTCTTCTGGTCCAGGCCGAGACCGCCCTTGCGGCCGGTTTCCCGGAGGCGGCCCTCGAGGCCGCCCGGCAGGGGCGGGAAGAAAGCCGAAGGACCGGGACCGCCCTCGTCGATCCGGAGTTCGACCGGGTGGCGGGGGAGGCCTTCCTCGCGCTCGATCCGGGGAGGTTTCGGGGGGAGGCGGAGAGGCTGTTTCTTGCGGCGCGGGAGGAGGCCCGGAAATCGGGATGCCACTGGTTCGCCTTTCGCTCAGCCCTGGCCCTCTCCCGGATCGCCTCCCCGGAGGAGGCCAAGCTTCCGGAATGCCTCTCCCGACTGTCGGGAGGGGCGAGTCTCGCCGAGGTGCGGGAGGCCCGTGAGAAGGTCCGATCAGGAGACAAACGCTAAGGGAAATTGGGATAGGGCCAGAAGGGATGGGATGAGGGAGATTTTAGGACGCCCACAAAAGACTGAAGAAATCATCGGCCGAGAGAGTCGGAAGCGGAATGGACGACGATATTCGATGGAGGATCGGAGACAGCAAGTCCGGATTCTTGAGGAAGAGATCCCGATCCGAACCCTCCGAAACGATTCCCCGGATCCGATCGTGGAGTTCGAGGCGGGATTCCGTCACCTTCTTCGGTGGATCTCCTTCACACCCCAGGTCTCTCAGTCTCACCCTCGCCGTAATTTGGATCGCCATCAGGATTCACCCTCATTTGTCCTTTATCCGGAACGACAAGTGACGATTTGTAAGGATCCTCCTGTGCGTGGGTCTTTTTCATATAAGACACAAGATTCTCATGAGAGGAATCTGGGGCATGATGGACCCACCGTTGCGCTTTCTGAATGGTCTTTACAAAGGGAATCGCGTTCCTGCTATTCGAAAGGGCGGACATGGCGGTCAGATAATCCACCCTGAAGACGGAAGGAATGACAACCCGTTCCAGACCATTCGAGATGAGAATCGCATTCAGGACGCTTCTTGACAGACGTCCGTTTCCGTCCAGAAACGGATGAACCTCCGAGACGAGAAATTTCAAAAACATCCCTCGTTCCATCGGATCGTCCAGGGATTTCGAGAGGTCGAATCCCATCGACAAAGTTCCATGGACCTTGTCGGGATCGACAAACCTGTATGTTCCGGCCATATTTGGAATCGTCTTAAGTTCGCCGGGGCTCTTTTCCGGCCGACCTGACATCAATCCCCTGTGCCATTTTCTGAGAAGGTCAATGAAAGCTTGGGGGTCAGATATCTTTTCTATTTCCGCAAGAGCCGTCCTGTTGGACATCAGTATATAGGAGCCGATGATATCCTTGCTGTCCGCCGGCCGGTGAAGTGGGGCCGTGCCTCCCACCACGCTGATTGCTTCTTGCAATTCAAAGCGGGTTCCTTCGATGTAGTTTGAAAAATAGGCGTCTATGAACGGGAGAACCCGCAGCTCGAATCCAAAGGACCTATCGCCCCTATCGGTCGGTCTTCCCGTCAGTCCCCTGACGGGATCGGCTTTCAGGTGGAATACCAGCTTTTCAAAAAGATCCATCCTTCGTATATCGATGGCGGCTCCCTGAAAGCGCGAACGGGCTCCTGTCCGGGTTGGATTTTCCAGGGCTCTTGTCCCAAGAAGTTCTCCGCACAAGTCATCGAGCACGGCAAATTCCCTGGCAGAATTCATGCCTTGGGCGATTTCCCGGGCGCGATCCCTGACCAGGTTCACTTCCTCGATCCCGGCCGATTGATAGATCCTCGACAGGGCCTCTGCCGCCTCTTCTCGTGTAATCCCTTTCCGTTCCCCAACGCGCCCCGTCGAACTCGGCTTCAGGCTGTCAAGAATCGCCCGCGATCTTCCGGCAAGGAAAAGAGACGGGCCAAAGGGCGTATCGCCTTCAATTGGACCAGGGCCTTTCGACACTTGAACGTCGAACCCGGGGAAAGTCCGGACAGACGGCGAGGGACCGGAAAGGAACAGGGTCTTTCCGCCGGAAGCCAACGGACCATAAAGAGCCGACCGATAGGTCACGACATGATTTGGAAAGACATGACCGACAATGGTCATCCAATTTCGTCTTGAAACGGTCTCGATCCCTTGATCCACCGTGGATGTATAAATGCCTGGGACCAATTTGACAAGGCCACCCGCCTTGAGTCTGCGAGAGACTGCCGTCCGGTCCGCCCCATTTTCAGGAATGACGATTTCTCCGATGACTTTCATGGGTCTCTTTCAGGTTTTTGTAACAAATTCAAATCATATTCTTTGTGGTGTAATAAATATAAATCTTGTATAGTCATATTGTAACATTTTACAATCTAAAAGGGTAAAAACGATACAATAAGTGCTCTATCCCAGTCCAGGGATTTGATCATCATCGAAAGGGAGAGTGTACTCCTGATTGACAAGAGACTGGCAGACTGTGAAAAACTTCACATTGAATTCTTTTGGATAAGAGAACGTCTCCCACTCCGTATCCGAGATTTGAAATCCAGCATCTCCCGAATAAAAAGAACCATAAAATGTCCGAAACGGACACTTTATGGTTCCCAACTCAGAGGCGATAATGCCCGTAAATCAGAATTCGGATTTTTCCCCGGTTCATCGCGGTCCTGCGATACGAATGACCAATTTTAGGGAAGTGGCATAGCCCCTGTGATTTTTCAAAGATGACCGCAACAACCTTTATGCGATCAGCTCATGATGTGATTTCGGGACAGGCTTATAGAATGGGGTGAGTGAGGGGTTTCGAACCCCCAACCCCTGGAGCCACAGTCCAGTGCTCTGCCCTTGAGCTACACTCACCGTGAGAAATGCGGACGAACCCTGATGATCGGGTCCAAGAGAGCATTCTAGACCAGACCGTGGGAAAAAGACAACCCTCTTTTCCTGATTTTGGCCGGGAGGACCGGGTCGCGCCGTCAGTTCCCGCTGCGCTCCGACGGGGGCGGCGGGTTGACGGTCCGGACCAGAAGGTACTGGCCGGCCTCGACCGTCACCCGCTGGGTCAGGCTTCCCCCCGGGCCGAAGTCGGTCCCGGTCCGCACGGTGAGGTCGTAGGTGCCGGGAGGGAGGTCGACCGTCGTGGCGTCGATCGTCGCCGGAAGAAGACGCCAGCTCCGGATGTCCGCCTGGTCCGAGGCCACGGCGAAGATCCCGCCCCCCACCATCGTGAGAAGCTGGGCCAGGGTTCCCTCCCGTTGGGCCATCTCCTGGGCCCCGATCTGCTCGACCGTCTTCAAGGTCGACCGGATCGCCTCCCGAAGGATGATCCGGGAGAGGTGGTCCTTGAAGTTGGTGGCCCCGATCGCCATGAGATCGTCGGCCAGCTCGGAGGAGGCCCGGATCCCGGGAACCCCCGCACTGCCAACGGGAGTTAAAAGAATCTCGTGGTTCCGGACTCCGGTGCCGCCCCCCTCGGGCTTCGGAACGGCGAAGGAGACCATCGAGATCGTGTTCGCGAGGGGCAGGGGGAAGGCGAAGCGCTCCTGGGTGAGATGGAAGATCTTTCCGTTGAATCCCACGAACAGGATGTGGCCCATCCGGGCGTATTCGGAGGGGCGGAGATAGGAGAGGCCGGGGTAGACCGTCTTCCAGTGCGCGAGTTCATGGTACCGGCCCGCCGCCTCGGCGGTCCGGAGAAGGGCCGGCCCCAGGAAGGAGGGCATGGGGGTGTTGTAGAGAAGCGCGTATTTCTCGTAGGTCCGTCGCGCCTTCAGGTAGGAGAGATAGGCGGACTGGTAGTTCCCGGCCCCGCTCGCGATCTGGGCCTCCTCGAAGACCCCCGACAGGTAGCGGGCGAAGGCGTCGTCGGTGTAGTGGTTGAGCTGGGAGGGGTTGTAGGCGATGTGGTGGCGTGCGAGAAGCTCCCGGGCCGTGCCCTCGTACCGGGCGTACCGGCCTGGCGCGCCGCCCGCCTTCGGATACATCCGGTTGTAGGACAGAAGTTTCCTGCGGATCTTGCGGGCTTCGACCAGGGCCCCGTTCCAGTCGCCGGTGGCGGCGTAGTTCAGGGAGTTCACGAGGTTGATCATGACCCGTTCGTAGGGCAGTCCCCGGTAGGGAAGGGAGTAGTCGTTCAGCTGGTAGGCGAGGAGGATGTTGGTGAAGGACTTCGTGAAGAGATCCTCGCCCAGGCGGTTCGCCCCCCGGAAGACCTTTTCGGAGGTCCGGTAGCGGGCGGCCACATGGGAGGCCATCCCGAGATCCATTCCCAGGAGAAGTTGGTCCTTGGAATTGTAGAGATTCTTCTTGCGGGCCTTCTCGATCTCGGACAGGGCCTTCTCCCCCGCGGGGGTCTTGCCCTCGCCGATCACCCCTCCCGGGGCGGCCGCCAAATCGTTGAAGTAGATCCGGTCCTGGACGAAGGACGGGGCGCAGGCCCCGAGGGCGGCGCAGAGAAAAGCGAGGGAGGACAGGCGGAGAATCCGGATGGCGCAACCCCTCCGTTAAGGATGGACGGGGGAGGCCCCTACGCTCCGGCGGCCTCCCGGCGGACAGGCTTTCTGGAAGGTCGTCCGCGCTAGAAGCCCATGGAGTCGTGGTGGGCGATCTTCTTGACCTGGTACTGGCTTCCCCAGAGGATCTCGTTGGTCGTCAGATCGATGGCCTTGAGATGGGTCTCGTAGTACCGGACGGTCTTGCCGCCTCGGGAGGCGGTATAGGAATTGATCGAGCCGGTGATCAGGACGTCGGCACCCGTCTGCTGCCCGGGGCCGTGGACGGTCGAGGAGCGGGCGTGCTTCATCTGGTATTCCCTCTCGGCCGCCGCCTGGCGCCGGTGGGCCTCGGAGGCGGTGACGAAGATCACCTTCCCGGAATTGATCAGGTCGTCCTGGAAATGGTTCAGGAAGAGACGGGTATTGATGTGCTGGTCGGAGCGGTTGATGATCTGGCCCAGCTCGACCACCGGCCGCCGGCCTTTCTTGTCCCGGAACCGCCGGAGCCAGGGGGCGTCGAGGGCCTTGCGGATCATGGTCCTGGCGGTGAGGCGGGCGTCGGTGTCGGTCCACCGGCTGGTCACCCCGCCGGAGGTGTCGACGCTCACCCGCTGGACGC
>JAKADN010000103.1 GCA_021820445.1 Nitrospirota bacterium
CGGCGGGGAAGCGCGAAGGACGGAACGATCACGAAGGAGCAAGTGAAGCTCCTGGCGGCCGCCTACCGGCACGGATCGAGCCGGGAACTGGATCCCCAGATCCATACCCACCTCATGCTTCAGAACCTTGGCCTGAGAGCGGACGGGACCTGGGGAGCCCTGAACGAAAAAGAGCTTTTCGAGTGGAAGCTGGCCCTGGGGGCCGTGTATCGGGCCGAACTGGCCTCGGAATTGGCGAAGGGGCTCGGGTTCGAGATCGAAGCCGACCGGGAGTATTTCCGGATCGCGGGGATTCCAAAAGAACTGGAAGAAGAGTTTTCCAAGCGACGGGAGCAGATCGAGGCGGCTTTGGCTGAGAGAGGTTTTTCGGGCGGGAAAGCGGCCGAGGTTGCCGCTCTCGACACCAGGAAGGGAAAGGAAGTCCTGGACGCGGAAGTCCTTCGGGATCAGTGGACGACGATCGCTGCGGAGTACGGCGTCACGGCAGAATCCCTCCAGACCCTTCGGATGGAGAAGGAACCGAATCCGGATTCCTTGTCGCTCGACCGCCCGGAACTCCTGCAAAAGCTGACTGCCATGGAAGCGGTCTTTCGGGAAAAGGATCTGTTCCGCGCCGTCGGGGTGGCGTGCTCCCAGGCTGGATGGGGATCGGACGAGGTCAAGGCGGAAGTCGCGGCCCTCCTGCGGGATCCGGCAGTCGTAAAACTCCGGGGCAAGGACGGAGAGATCTACTACACCACCCGGGACATGCTCGCCCTGGAGCAAGAGATCCAGTCTTTGGCCCGGGAGGGAAAGGACGACAGGTCGCATATTCTCACCCCGGAAGTGGTCACTGCGGCCGTGGCCCGGTTCGAGTTCGAGAAAGGGTTTTCCCTCTCGGCGGAACAGCGGACCGCGATCGAGCATCTGACGGTCCAGGCTGGCCGGATCAAGATACTCGAAGGACACGCCGGGGCCGGGAAGAGCACGGTCCTGATCCCGATCCGGATGGCCCTGGAGGCCTCCGGGTTCGAAGTCGTGGGAGCCAGTCTTCAGGGGAAGAAGGCCGCAGGGCTCGAAAAGGACACCGGGATTAAAAGCCAGACCCTCGCCTCCCTTCTCCGGGAGTTGCAGGGATATGAGACCGACGACGGGAGGACCGTTCCCCCGTCGAAGACCCTGACGGCAAGAACCGTCGTCATCGTGGACGAGGCGGCGATGAACGACACGCGGCTCATGGCCGGCCTGATCCGGGAGACCGAAAAGGCGGGGGCGAAGCTCCTGCTGGTCGGAGACGAAAGCCAGGTGCCTCCCGTGTCCGCCGGAAACCCCTTCAAAACGTTGAAAAGGGAACTGGGCTTTGCCGAACTCACGGAAAACCGCCGGCAGCGGCAGGACTGGCAGAAGGAGGCCTCCCGGGAGATCCGGGCTGGACAGGTTAAAGAAGGACTCCAGAAGTACCTCACCGCCGGCATGATCTCGATCGCCAAAGACCGGGATGAGGCGATCCGGGAAACGATCAGGGGTTTTGTGGACCGCTTCGATGCCGGCGACCCGACAAAAACCCTGCTCACCGCGTACAAGAGGGACGACGTTCGGGAGCTGAACGCCCGGGCGAGAGAGGTCCTGGCGGAAAGGGGCCACTTCTCCGGGCCCCGGGTCGAGACGACCGTCCGGGACCGGGACGGAAATTCCGAAGGCAAACGGGAGTTCCAGGCGGGTGACCGGCTCTATTTCAGGAAGAACGACAGGAAACTGGGGGTCATGAACGGGGAAACCGGAACACTGGCGAAGATCGATGTGACGACCGACGGGAAGGACTGTGTTTTTACCGTGAAGATGGACAAGGGAGCGGAGGTCCGGTTCGATCCGCGGGACTACGCGCAGATCGACCATGGATATGCGATCACGATCCACAAGAGCCAGGGGGAAACCGTCGATTTTTCCTCGAACCTGGTCACGGGCATGGGGCTGAACGCTCTTTATGTCCAGTTGACCCGCCACCGGGACGGGACGCGGATCGTGATGACCGAGGACCAGGTGGACAAGATGGCCCGGAACCAGGGGATTGAACTCGCGCCCACGGACCGGATGATCAATTTCACCGAGCAGTTGCTTTCAAAGCGGCCGGAGCTCGCACCTTTGCTACCGGAAGAATGGGACAAGGACTTCGATGTCTGCCGGGAATTTCTCGATACATACTCCGGGGTCGAACTCGGAGCCCGGAAGGATCGGGAAGGATTCGACTGTCGTCTGGAGAAGGTCGAGGCGCTTCTTTCCTCGATCCGAAAAAATGAGAAGGCCAACGCCCTGGACTTCGAAGTCATGGACGACAAAGAAAGGATAGAGGAGAGGAGCATTGGAAAGGATCTCCAGAAGGAAGCGGAGGGGAGGGAGATCCCGGGGGAGGACGGCAGCCAAAACTGGAGGACGGAAGAAGGGATTCGGCCGATGGAGCGGGAAAGAGAGCGGGAATATGTGCCGGAACGGTGAATTCCCCCTCCCGTCCCCCGGAGGGGGAGGCGCCCGGAGTCCGGCGGCTGCCGGCTCCAGGCCGTACCCTCGACCACTCCCCAAAAAAAGTGACCCGGTCACCCTTTTCCCGGAGAGTCACCCTGGCCGTCTCTTCTTATGGCAGGAAGCGGCGGGGTGGCCACCGCCACGCTAACCCGCTGGGACAAAAAGGGTACATTTTGTCTCATTCCGTATCACGCTACGATATATGGAGATGCATTACCATGACGGTAACTCAGATCCCAGGAGATACACATGGCCGGGAAAACCGTAACAGGACACGGAATGAGGGAGACGGGGGAGACGGCGAACCAGGTCATCGGACGGCTCCTGGTTGAGGCGGCCAAGAGAATCGGATCAGGGGAATGGGGATGTGAATAGGAGATGATTAGGCTTTGGCCATGTGTGAGGCGGAAATCTGTTCAAAGGAAAAATTGGGAAAATCCGCCCGAACGCTGGCATGCAATTATAGCTCGATCAGACCGATTTCGCATTGAGAGAAAATATTGCGTAAATTTCACGGCTCATCTTCCGCCGCAATGGATTCTCCTTCCGTAGGGCGGAATAGAAGAGGCATTTTTTTTCTGGAAGGGGGTTCTTGCTTCGCTTTCTTGAATCCTCCACTCCCCTTCACGATGTGTTGATCAAAATAGTCCGGCCTTTCCCGTCCTTCCAGAAGCCCCTTGATCGTGAGAATCTGAATCTTCGAATATTTCTTCTCACCGACCTCATGGAATCCAGCAGAAGCGGCCTCTTTAAGCATATCCTTAGTCGGTTCGGTCAAAGTGACGAACAGGCCGATGATCGCTTTTTCGCGCTCGACCACCCCTTTGAGATCCCGGATCATGGGCGATCCGACATGCTCTCCACCCTTGACGGAGACGATGATTTTCTTCGGGGGCTCGTCCGGATCTTCAAGGGGGAAGATCAGTCCATCAATCCCGGTGTCTGACCCTTTCTTTTTCCCCTGGTACGGTTGGGCGTTGACCAGAGAGCAGGCCCACCATTGGAATTGATATTTGTCACGACGGGCTAAATCCACCGCCCCGTCGAAGTCTTTTGGAACGCCGTGGACCTCGAACGAGATTCCGGGAAAAGCGTCCTTCATCCGTTTTTCAATCAGGGAGATAGCCAGGTGAGTAATATCGATTCCGATCCACTTTCGGTTCAGTTTTTGGGCCGCATGGACAGCGGTTCCGCACCCACAGAAAGGATCAAGGACAATTTCGCCTTCGTTGGAGGATGCCTGAATGATCCGCTCAAGGAGGGCAAGGGGTTTTTGCGTGGGATAGCCGAGAAATTCGTTAGAGACTCCCTGAACAGCTTGAATATCTTCCCATACATCTGCTACGGCCACGCCAGGCATTTCATCGAGGTATCTCTTATATCTAGGCACTGATCCGGGTTTTGTTTGCACAATTCGGCCTTCATCCTGCAATCTCTGCATTGTTTCCTTGTCGTATCGCCAGAATCTTGTCACTCCTAAAAACTCGTATTGGGGATGCCCTCTCATTCCCCTACCGGGGGCGGTCAAATCAAACAATCCGTACCTTCTGCCAGATCTCTCTTCCCTATTTCGATAAAAATCATCAATATACGTTTGATCATATGGACCGAAAGGTTGAATAAATCGCTTTCCGGACTTGGCTTCCTCATAGTCCTTGTAATACATGAGAACCACGTCATGAACCCTTGGCCAATTGACAGCGCCCTGCTTGTAATCGTTTTTGGTTGTTGTCCTTCTCCAAATTATTTCATTGGAAAAGTTATCTCCCCCAAACACTCTATCCAAAACAATCTTCAGATAATGGCTCGCAGTCGGATCGCAATGAAGGTAAAGGCTTCCAGTGGGTTTCAATACCCTGTGCATTTCAAGGAGTCTGTTCGCCATCATGACCAAGTAGGCCATCATGTCAGTTTCCTTAAGGAACTTTCGGAGGGCCTGGATCAGTTCGGAAAGGTTGGTATTCGGATGGCGGACAAGCTCCAGGTATTCCCGTTCGGCCTGTTCCCCCCAACGCCATGAATCCTCAAAGGCCGTGATTTGTGAGTCCGATTCATGGCCGGTGGGAGTTTTATAGATGACGTTGTAATCGCGTTTGGAATTAAATGGAGGATCGAGGTAGATCAGATCAATGGAATCGTTGGGAAAGTCGTCACGATTCCGGAGAACATCGAGATTGTCTCCATAGTAGAGAGAGTTCGGATGGAGAGGCATTGAACCTCCGACTAAGTAAAAAACTTTACTCTATTTCATGGGTGATAAAAAAATCTTCCCATTTTTTTAAAATCCTATTTGCAAGACTTTTAATCTCAATGGTTCCAGTATCGGTTATAAGAACTCTT
>JAKADN010000104.1 GCA_021820445.1 Nitrospirota bacterium
CGTTCTGGACGAGGCGGAGGCGTCCCCGGACGCCCTGCGCTGTTCCCACGGAACTCTTTTCCTCTGGGTTTATGTGACCTGCTCAGTCTCGCGAAAGTGGACAGGGAGTCTCGGGATGATGGACAGGGATTCTCTCCATGATGGACACCCCTCGTTTCCTCAGAGGTCGTTTCCCTGTTAAGGGATCATAGAGCGGGTTTTACTCCCCCGCTCCCAAGGAGTCAAGCCTTGAGTCGTTTCCTCATGGAGTCTCCTTTCAGGGTGATCGTGTAGGCGTTGTGGACGAGCCGGTCGAGAATGGCATCGGCCAGCGTGGGCTCTCCGATGCGTTCGTGCCAGAGGTCGACCGGATACTGGCTGGTGACCAGGGTGGAGCGGGTCTCCCATCGGTCCTCGAGGATCTCGAGGAAGTCGTGGCGCTGTTCCTGGGTCAGCGGAAGAAGACACAGATCGTCGAGGACCAAAAGATCGGTCTTGGCCCAGGCGGACAGGAGGCGGGAGGCCTTTCCGGTCTCCCGGGCCAGGGCGATCTCGGGAAAGAGCCGGGGAACGCGGAGCAGAAGGGATGCAAATCCGAGGAGGCAGGCCTGATGCCCCAGGGCCCGGGCGAGGAAGGTCTTGCCGACTCCGGTGGACCCGATGATCAGGAGGTTTTTGTGGGTCCGGATCCATTCGCCTCCGGCCAGTTCCTGGATCAGGGAGCGGTCGAGTCCCCGGGAGGCCCGGTAGTCGATGTCCGAAAGACAGGCGGTCTTGCCGATCCGGCTCTTGGCCAGGCGCCATGCGAGCTTCTTGTTCTCCCGCTCGAGGAGTTCCCGGTCGGCGAGCAGACCGAGCCGCTCCTCGAAGGAAAGATCCCTGGACGACGGGGTCTCGATCTGTTCCCGAAGTCCCTGGGCCATGACGGGAAGCCGGAGGCGGTGAAGCTTGTCGATCGTGGGATGGGTCAGCATGGCGGATCTCCTTTCGTATCGAGGGTGGCGTAATACTCCGGTCCCCGGAGGTTGTCGTGAACCGTCGGGGCGTCGGGAAGAGGCCCGGGAACCGGTTGCCGGATCTTCGGGGACTCCAGGAGCATCCGGATCTCCCGGTAGGAGTGGACCGAAAGGGCCAGTCCCTTTTGACAGGCCCGCTCAAGGAGATCGGGCGAGTCCCGCCTGGCCAGGGACAGGAGTCCCAGACAGCTCCGGAAGGCCTGCTGGGGGTGGCGGCGGGAGGCGAGAAGAGTCGCGACGATCTCCCGGGTGGCCGGTCCGACTTTGTCGGCCCAGGCGAGGAAGCGCTCCGAACTCCAGCCACTCACGGCCTGGTGGGCGTCGGGCATGTGGAGGGACAGGGTGGTGTGACTTCCGGGAGAGGAACTCCGGGGGTGGCTCGCCACCCGTTCTTCGCGATGGAAGACCTCCACGACGGTGTCGGTGATGCGGACCCGGACCTCCTGGTGGATGAGGACATAGGGGACGGAGTAGAAGTGCCGGTCGACCTCGACGTGGTAGTCGACATGGACCTTGGACTTCTTCCAGCGGGCCAGCTCGTAGCGGGTGGGGGGGAGCGGCGAAAGGGCGGCCTTTTCCTGCGAGAGAAAGAGGTCCCGTCTCGATCCGGGCCGCCCCCCCTTGAACGGACGGGTGTTGAGGTCCTCGAGAAGGAGCCGGATCGCCCGGTTCAGCTCGGAGAGGTCGAAGAAGGTCCGCTTCCTGAGACGGGCCAGGATCCAGCGGGTAACCAGTTGGACCCCTTCCTCCGCTTTGGCCTTGTCGGTGGGACGACGTACGCGCGCCGGAAAAATCGCCACGGAATAGTGCTCCGCCATCTCGCGGTAGGTCTCGTTCAAGAGAGGCTCGTAGAGATCGGGGGAGGTCACGCCGCTCTTCAGGTTGTCAGGCACCAGGAGGGCGGGTACCCCGCCCAGGAACTCGAAGCAGCGGACATGGGAGCCGATCCAGCAGGAGAGGTCCTGGCTCGCCGTCGCCTCGGAGAACACGTAGTTCGAGAACCCCAGAACGGAGACGAAGATCTGGGCGGAAGCCGCCACCTGTCCTGTTCGGGGATCGTGGATGGGAACCGTCGTTCCGGCGTAGTCGAGGAAGAGCCGGTCCCCGGGGGCATAGGTGTTCCGGAAGGACGGCTTCAGCCGTTTGGCATAGGCGGCATAGTGAAGACAGAAGCGGGAGTAGGAATACCCCCGCTCCCGGGCGGTGACCCGGTACTCCTCCCAGAGGAGCAGGAGGGTCACCCCCTTGTGGCTCTGAAGTTCCCGGTGAATCTCTCCCCAGTCCGGTTCGACCCGGGAAGACGGCGCGGGAGTTTTCTTCTTCTCCAGAGCCTGGGCCAGAAGCGCCTCGCCGCCCGGTTCGGGCAAGGGCCAGGGAACCGGCTCAAGTTGCTTGAGGTACTTCGTGACGGTGGTGGGTGAGAGGGACAGGCTCTTGGCAATGGCCCGTCCCGTCATGCCTTTTTCGCGGAACAACCGCAGGATTTCGCGTGCATGGTGCATGGGCAACCTCGCTTGACTCATGGGTATCCTCCCGGGTTCGGTTGAAGACAAGATGTCGCACCGAGTATGGAGGAACCGTGTTCAATGCGAGGGAAACGACCGAAAGTTCAGAGGACAAGGAGTGCGGAAGGGGTGTCCATCATGGCAAGAATTGCCGTCCATCATGGGGAGAATCGCTGTCCACCATCAGCGAGAATCACTGTCCATCATAAGGGAGAATCGGTGTCCACCATGGGCGAGAATATGCATGTGACCTTCGGAAGGAAACGGACCTGGCGGGCGGCCGGGGAAGAAGGTTCCTGCGACTGTCCCGGGGAGTTCCGGAGAGTTATTGTCAAATCTGGTGTTTGAGGACATTAGGCAGCGTCCTGCTTTGAAGTTCCCACTAGAACTCCGTCTTTGAAGGTTCTCCCTTCCAGAATCAGAGCCAGGTGGTTGAATCCCTTGATCTTTCTCCACCGTTTTTCAGCACAAAGCCCCAACTTGAACATCATGGTCAGGATCGTCTCTTTGCTGAAGCATCCTCGGGCCTGATCGGTTCGATGACGAATCGTGGCAAAGGTCGATTCAATCGGATTGGTTGTCCGGATGTGAATCCAATGCTCCGCCGGAAAGTCGTAGAAGGCGAGAAGCGCTTCCCGATCCTTCAGAAGACACTCTGTGGCTTTCGGATATTTGGCTCCGTAGGTTTTCAGAAACGTGTCGAACGCCTTCTGGGCTTGTTCTCGACCTTCCGACATCCAGATCTCATGGAGCCCTTTCTTGGCTTTCTCCTGAAGGGAATCCGGCAGGTAGTTGAGAACGTTGGCCGTCTTATGAACCCAACACCGCTGATGCTTCGTTTGGGGAAAGACTTCTTCCAACGCCCCCCAGAACCCCATGGCACCATCCCCAATGGCAAGTTCTGGCGATGAAAGGCCGCGTTCCTTCAGATCCAGAAGCACATCTTTCCAGCTCTGGATCGATTCTCGCATTCCGTCTTCGATCGCCAGGAAGTGCTTTTCTCCCCGATCATTCACGCCGATGATCACCAGAGCACATAACCGTTCCGTACTGGCCCGGATTCCGCTGTAGATTCCGTCCGCCCAGAGGTAAACCCAGCGGTCCTTGTCCAACCGGCGGGTTTTCCATTCAGAGTATTCTTTGATCCAGCTTTCTTTCAGCCGTCGAATCACTCCCGGAGAGAGCCCCTTCGCTTCTGGCCCCACCAGGACGGATAGGGCCTCCTGCATCTCGCCTGTCGAGATTCCCTTGAGGTAGAGCCAAGGAAGAGCGGCTTCCAGAGACTTCGTTTTCCGAACATACGGAGGAACCAGGGCTGACCGAAAAGTCACCGCTTCCCCTGTTCGGCTTCGAACCTTCGGAATCCGCACCGAAACGGCTCCGATTCCCGTCAGGATTTCCCGCTCCGGCTGATATCCATTTCGGATCACCCCTCGCTTCCCCTCGGAGGTCTTCCGTTGCTCGAACTGCCCAAGGAATTCAGCCAATTCCGCCTGAATGGCCGCTTCGATCAATTTCCGGGCTCCCATCCTCAAAAGATCGGTCAATGGATCGGAAATCGTCCCTGGCTTCGAAAGCTCAATCGGTGTATTCTCTTCCATACGGCGTGTCTCCTTTGCTGGATTGTTGTGGTTGGGCAACCACATTTCAGCAGGACACGCCTCTTTCTTTCAACCCCTCTGAACACCACTTTCCATCATAACTCCTCCGAATCGCGGCGGTCCTAGACTACCTCGATCGGGCACCGGCTCTGCCGTTCGTGACGGACGACCTGTTCGTCAATTTCGACGACGAGCGTGCTTTAGCCGGATTCAAGGTTCTGGGGCAACTGGCCAAGAAAACGCAGGTGATCTTCTTCACCCATCACCGGCATCTGGTTCAAATTGCTCAGAGGAGCCTCGGGTCGTCCCTGTCTGTGATTTCCCTGTGAGGACCCGATGGTCATTCTCAACATCTTGATCCTACTTTTTGACGGATTCCTCGAATGCATCACCCATCATCATCATCTTGTAATGAGCGGAATGCCCTGAATTCTCGAAGATCGCCTTAAACACCTGTAGATAGGTCTCTACTGTTGTATCATCAATTGACATGTAGAGGTCATCTTGTGCGTAATGCGAGCCATCATTGATCCATGAAAGCAGAGTATTGCAAATAATCTGGTCTTTTCCGGAGAATTTGCTGCAAATTTCTTTCGGATCAATGCCGCCAAAAAATTTGAAGTAATTCTCAAGTATTCGCCGAAGAGTGTTTTGAA
>JAKADN010000105.1 GCA_021820445.1 Nitrospirota bacterium
CATGCTCCTCGTCCTCTGGTCCCTCTTCTTCCGGCCGGTCGGATTCGACTACCGGAGCAAGCTCGAAAATCCCTCCTGGCGCTCCTTCTGGGACTGGGGGCTTTTTGTCGGCGGGGCCGTTCCGCCCCTGGTCTTCGGGGTCGCCTTCGGAAATCTTTTCGAGGGAACGAAGTTCCGCTTCGATCCGGAACTCCACTCCTCCTTTTCCTTCACCGTCCTCGATCTCTTCACCCCCTTCACCCTGGCGTCCGGCGTCATCGCCCTTCTGATGATCCTTTTCCACGGAGCGACCTATATCAATCTCCGGACGGAGGGTCTCCTCCAGGCCCGGGCCCGGAAGGCGGCCGTCCTTACCGGCGGTCTTCTCGCCCTCGTCTTTCCGGTCGTCGGATTCGCCCTCGCCCGGGGGGTCTCGGGGTACCGGATCGTCTCCGGAGACGATCCGGGCGCCCTTCCCAACCCCCTGGCCAAGACCGTGGTCCGGGCTCCGGGGGAATGGCTCCAGAACTTCACGGCCCATCCGGCGCTCTGGATTGTCCCGGCACTGGTCTATGCGGGAATCCTGCTGGCCCTTCTGGCCATGCGGGGGGAGAGGCCCCTTCTCGCCTTCGTCGGATCGGCCCTGACGAACGGGGGGGTCATCCTGACGGCCGCTGTCTCCCTCTTTCCCTTCATTCTCACGTCGAGCCTGGATCCCTCCAGCAGCCTGACGGTCTGGGACGGCACATCGAGCCGTCTGACCCTTCTCGTCATGTTCTGGGCGGCGATCCTCCTCACCCCGGTGGTTCTGACCTACACCGGGTGGTGCTACCGTGTCATGCGCGGAAAAGTCACCGAACAACTCGTCCACGAACAGGATCACACCCTCTACTGATCCTGAAACCGACAGGAGGCCACGCGATGTGGTATTTCACATGGTTCATCGGAGTGACGATGGCGGTTCTGCTCGCCGTCATGCATGCCCTCTGGTTCGAGGTCCAGGTGGATGAGGCCCTCATCCGAAAACAGTCCGGCACACGTTCCAGACAATAAAATGCCTTCTCCCTGGCCGGACGGAGGTCCGGAGGGAAGGGGCCATTGAAATCGTGTCATTCATCCAAGGAGTGTTCCATGAAAGAGGTCGTCGTACTCGGAGCCGGAACCGGCGGAATGCCCGCCGCCTATGAACTTCAGTCGGAGCTGGGGGACAAGGTCCATGTGACTGTCGTCAACCAGGCCGAATACTTCCAGTTCGTTCCCTCGAACCCCTGGGTTGCGGTGGGATGGCGGACGCGGAAGGAGACCACCTTCCCCGTGCGTCCCTATCTCCAGAAGAAGGGGATCGACTTCATCGCCAAGAGGGTCGACAGCATTGATCCAAAGACCAATACCCTGACCTTCATGGACAAGTCGACCCTGACCTACGACTATCTGGTCATCACCACCGGCCCCCGACTGGCCTTCGACCTGATCGAGGGCGCCGGACCCGTGAGCGGCTACACCCAGTCGGTCTGCACCATCGACCACGCTGAGGCCGCCTACGAAAAGCTCGAGGCCTTCATGAAGAATCCGGGACCGGTGGTCGTGGGAGCCTTCCAGGGGGCCAGCTGCTTCGGGCCCGCTTACGAATACGCCTTCATTCTCGACCGCCATCTCCGGAACCACCGGCTGCGGAACAAGGTCCCCATCACCTATGTGACCGCCGAACCCTATATCGGCCACCTGGGACTGGGAGGCGTGGGGGACTCGAAGGGGATGCTCGAGTCGGAGTTCCGAAGCCAGGACATCAAGTGGATCACCAACGCCAAGGTGACCAAGGTGACGGAGAACACCATGTTCGTGGAGGAGGTGGACAGCAACGGGAACAAGCTCCACGACCACGAGCTCCCCTTCAAGTACTCGATGATGATCCCCCCCTTCCGGGGAATCGAGGCGGTGGCCAAGGTGGAGGGGCTGGTCAATCCGGGAGGCTTCGTCGTCATCGACGAGTTCCAGCGGAACCCGACCTTCCGGAACATCTACTCGGCCGGGGTCTGCGTGGCCATCCCGCCCGTCGAGAAGACCCCCGTCCCGACCGGAACCCCGAAGACCGGGTACATGATCGAATCGATGGTCTCGGCGATCGTCCACAACATCGGGGCGGAGCTCGCCGGAAAGACCCCCGAGACGAAGGGAACCTGGAACGCCATCTGTCTGGCCGACATGGGAAACACCGGCGCCGCCTTCGTGGCCCTTCCCCAGATTCCCCCGCGCAACGTGGCCTGGTTCAAGAAGGGGAAATGGGTCCATCTGGCCAAGATCGCCTTCGAGAAGTACTTCATCCGGAAGATGAAGACCGGGAGCTCCGAGCCCATCTACGAGAAATACATGCTCAAGGCCCTGGGAATCGAACGGCTCCAGCAGAAGTAGGACACATCCCCCGCTCCCGAGGGAGGCTCTCCGGGACACCGGGACGCCTCCCTCTCCTTCTCTTTTGACCCGGTCGTCTCGTTTTATCTCCCCGTGACCGGAATCAGGGCTGTCCGTGCAGACGTCTCCACTGCTCCCCGGTCAGGACCCGCCCGACCGCGATATGGCCCTCCAGATGATCGAAGGTGGCCTTGGCCATCAGGCGGGTCAACTGCATGTAAAGCTTTCTGGCCCGTTCAAGCGGAGGGTTTCGGTGGTCCATCATCGCGAGATAGCGGGCGCGAAGGGTGTCGATCCGTTCGAACTGCCGGAGGGAACGGGTGACCATCCTCCGCCTGATCGCCCGGATACGGCGGATCTGCGCCTCCGAAAGCCCCAGCTCCCGCGCCCGGGAGAGCACGTAGCTGGCCCCGGGATGGGGGCCGAGCGATTGGGGAAGGATGAAGACCGCCCCCACCTTCTGGCGGAACACGCGGAGCTTTTTCTCCATCGCCGCACTGGTATAGGGCGTCTCCCCGGCCCACGCAAAAGATCCCGACAGAAAAAGTGCCAGCAGGATCCCTCCGATTGCGTAAAGAGTCCTTTTCATATTCTTGCCTCCTCTCTCCAAAAGAATTCATACTCCGGCTTCTCCTCCTGACCGGATCGAGGGTGCCCAGGGGGAAAAGGCGTGTTAAGATCGACAGAGACCTGATTATATGCCAATGCGGTGCCAGCCGACTTCGATGAGGAATGGAGGACCGGGAATGGGCTTTTTTTCGACATGGTCCCCCGACCACGCAGGAATCCGCCCCCTGGAGCCAAAGGAGCGAATCTACGGGTTCTTCGACCTGTTCTGGAACTGGTTCGGGGACAGCGCCAACGCCTCGAGCTGGTACTTCGGGGGTCTTCTGGCCCTGGCCGGCCTTCCCGTCCTCTTCTGGAACACCTTTCTCTGGTCTCCCCTGATCATCCTCCCATGGGCTCTCCTGGCCCTCGTCGCCTTCCGGACCGGAGCCACGACCGTCCTTCTGGCCGTTCCGGCGCTCGGCACCCGGGGAGGCGTCCTCTTTCTGGGTCTCTCCGAAACGCTGGTCCAGATCGGATGGACCACGGTGACCACCTACATCGGAGCCGTCTCCCTGGTCCGGATCTGGTCCGGATCCGGGACAGCCTCCGCCCCTCATCGCCTCTCCCTGACGATGGCCATCCTGGCCATCGCCCTGGTCCAGGGAGGGGCCGCCTCCCTTGGCGCGGGAGCGATCCGGGGACTCAAGTGGGTCGCCTCCCTCCTTCTCATCCTCTTCGGAGGAATCGAGAGCTGGCAGGTGCTGTCCCACTTCAGGCTCCAGGAGGTCCTGTCTTTCCATCCCGGAGCCCCTCCCCCCTTCTCCCCCGTCCGCCTCTTCGACATCTCCTTCATCAATATCTGGACCTGGCTTCAGGTCGGAGACTTCGCGCGATTTTCGAAGAGCGCCCGGGGGGCCCTCTTCGGATCCTGGCTGGGCCTCTGGATCGGTCAGGCCTGGTTCGTCCTGGTGGGGGCCACGGCGGTCGTGGGACTCGGCCTTCTGACCGGACATATCGACCCCGGCGACAGCGACCCGTCTGAGCTTATGGCCCGCCTGGGACTTTCCGGCATCGCCCTCTCCGTCATCTTTCTCTCCTGCATCAGCGTCAGCTCGAGCAATCTCTATGGCGCAGGGCTCGCCCTTCTCTCCCTCTCGGGAGAAAAAGGGCGACGGCGGGGACCGGGACCGGCCCTTCTCGTCGTCTCCCTTCTCTCGATGGCCGCGGCCTTCCTCCCGTTTTTCTTCCACAGCTTCATCGACTACTTCACCGGATTCCTGACAACCATCGGCGGGCTTTTCGTTCCGCTCTGGAGCCTGGTCCTGACCGACTTTCTCTTCCGGCGCAAGGGCCACCTTCCGGCGGCGCCCCTCTTCGAATCCCATCCCGACTCCCTCTACTGGGGTACGGGGGGACTCAACCCGGCCGGGATTCTCGCCCTCATCTCCGGCATCCTCCTCTACTACCTGTTACCGGACATTCTTCCGAAGGTTGTGAAAATCGCCGGAATCAGTCTCCCGGTGATCCTGGCCACGAGCGTCCTCTATCTTTTCTTTTCCCGCCTTTTCCCCAGGCGGGACCGAAAAAACGCTTGACATCCTCCCCTTCCTCTCGCTTCGCTCGCCGCGAAAGCGGAAAGGGAGGGGATTCCTTCCTGCCATCTCCCCGGCTCTTCACGGGGATGGATCGGGAGCCTGAATGGTCAGGCCACCGACT
>JAKADN010000106.1 GCA_021820445.1 Nitrospirota bacterium
TCCTCCAGAAGGCAGGCCTGGTGACAGCCCACCGTCAGGGACAGTGGACCTATTACAAGCGAAACGACAAGGCCCTCAAGGGCGTCGCACGGTTTTTGAAAGACGAGATCTGAGCCGGTCAATCGTTCAATTTGATTCCCCCCGCAATGCATAGGAGAGATCATGGCAGAAAGTGACGTACAACCCCTGTTGACCCCCCTCGAAATGGGACCCTTCCATCTCCGGAACCGGGTCGTGATGGCGCCCATGACCCGGAACCGGGCTGAAAACGAAGGAAAGATTCCGGTCGAGATCATGGCGACCTACTATTCCCAGCGGGCCTCCGCCGGACTGATCATCACCGAAGGCTCCCAGGTCAGTCCCCAGGGGGTGGGTTACATGAATACTCCCGGGATCCACTCGAAAGAGCAGGTGGAGGGATGGAAGCGGGTGACGAAGGCCGTTCATGAGCGCGGAGGAACGATTTTTCTCCAGCTCTGGCATGTCGGAAGGGTCTCTCATCCCGATTTTTATGGAGGAGACCTTCCTGTCGCCCCTTCTCCCATCAATCCCGAAACGGAGGCCTATACGCCTCTGGGACTCAAAAAAACCGTCGTGCCCCGCGAGCTGTCGACGGCGGAGGTCCGGGACGTTGTCCGGGATTTTGTCCGCGGAGCCCAGAACGCCCGGGAGGCGGGATTCGACGGCGTGGAGGTGCATGGGGCCAACGGCTATCTGATCGAGCAGTTTCTTCGGGATTCCGCCAACCACAGGACAGACGAATACGGCGGATCCATCGAAAACCGGTCGCGCTTCCTGATGGAGATCGTTGACGGAGTCGGAGGGGCGATCGGACGGAATCGTGTGGGGGTGAGGCTCTCTCCGGCCAACACCTGGAACATTCCTCCCGACTCGGACACGAAGCGTTTGTACGAAGCGGTGATCGGTCGTCTGTCGGGAACCGGACTGGCCTATCTCCATCTTCGCGAGAAGGCGGCCGATGTCTCGGGAATCCCGAACATGGTCGTCAATGTGACCGAGCATTTCCGTCCGCTCTTCAAGGGAATCCTCATGACGAACACGGGGTTCGACCGGGAAAGCGGCAACCGGGTCATTTCATCCGGCCTGGCCGACCTGGTGGCCTTCGGGGTTCCCTTCATCTCCAATCCGGATCTCGTGGAGCGCTTCAAAAGAAAGCTTCCCCTCAACGCTCCGGACCAGTCGACCTTTTATATGGGGGGCGTCAAGGGGTATATCGACTATCCGACCCACGCCTGACCCTCCACTTCCACTTCGCCCTCTTTCGGAGCCGGGAAACGAATTTTGTTCCCCGGCTTTTTTATGGCTTTTGTTTCATCCCATTTGGAACGATCAGGAGGTGTGGCAGGGGCCGGTGTCGTGGCCCTGGATCCGTTCCACGACGGTCAGAGCTTCTGGAGTCCTGAGGCGCGTCTCGATCGTCCCGATCAGATGGCGCTTCTCGTAGGTGAATCGGGCCCGGGAGATCCCTCTGGCGCAGGACATCGTATAGGAAAGGGTTTTTCCGGCGATCGATCGGGTCGTTATGGAGCAGTTTTTTGTCAGCCTGGCCGGGACCCTATGATGGGCGGTGAGGCAGTCGTTGAAGATAATGCTCCGGGGGGGAATGCCCTGGATGCCTTTTATGTTGACCAGGGTCTTGAAGGTCCAGTTTCCGTATTTTACAGGAATCCCCTTTTTTAGCGAGAGGTCAGCAAAGGAGCGGGGGCCTGTGGTTCCGAGAAGAAAGAGAGGCAGGAGAAAAATGATAATGACCGGCATCGTCTCATGGGAAATCTCCTCCAGAGAATGATCCTTCGCCATAAAGAGACGGTTTTTGGACGGAACATGTCCATCCGGAGAATCGGCTAGACCTGTCTTTCGGAAGAAGGATCATGCCGGGCGAAGGCCTTGTAGTAGAGTCCGAGGTAGGCGCCCTGAAGAAGGGCTCCGAGGAAAAAGGGAAGTCCCAGAAAACCATGGGCGAGGAGGGCGGCTCCTGCCACAGGCCCGAGCGATTGGGGGATCTGCATGGACACATTGTGGAGGCTTGCGGCCATTCCCCGCCGGTCCTCTCCCACGAGTCCGATCGACAGGGCCTGCCGGGCCCCGATCGTGCTCTGGTTCAGTGCGACCCGCAGGATATGGGCCAAAACCGCCAGGGGGAATGTCGGCATGAGAGGAATCAGAAGGGTAAAAATAAGTCCGGTCCCTCGTCCGGCAATGACGGTGGGGACCGTTCCGAACCGGGAGGAAAGCCGGCTTGCGAGGTAGGAGAGAATCGCCGCGAGGAGATAGCCGCCGGACATGGCGATCCCGATGGCGTCCGGTCCTTTGTGGAATCGGACGGAAAACCAGTAGGCCATGAGAGGGGCATAGAGACCGAGCGAGATTCCGTTCAGGGCGTTGATGCCGATGAGAGTCCGGAGGAGCGACCACTCCTGCCGAAGCGTTTCGGGGGGAACCGGGGTGGAGGGGGTGGACACATCCGGAACGATGAGGATCAGGAGGGTGGCAAGGGCGGCTCCGATCGCGACGGTCAGGAACACCGAACGGGCCAACCCCCCGGCCGAGGCCGCGGTGGGAAAAAGATGGGGATAGAGGCCCGTGAGGGCTCCCGCGGCCATTCCTGCGAACCCCAAGGCGGTATTCACGCTGAAGATCGCCCCCCGTTTCTGGGCCGGGAGAAGGCGGGCGAGCCAGGACTGCTCGACCGGAGAGAAGGGACCGGCACCGCCTCCGGTGGTTTGTCCGAAGCCGCCGACGACCGCAATCGTCCCAAGAATCCAGTTGGCCGGGGTGCCTGTTTCCGTCAGAAAGCCCGCGGCGGCACAGGCAAGCTGGAGGCATTCGTAGAATACGAGAAATTTTTTTCGTCCATAGCGATCGCTGGCCGGCCCTGTGATGAGGGTCATCACGATCGAGAAGAGGATCCCTCCGGAAAGAAGGAGCCCGATGGAGGGGGCCGACCAGTCCAGGCGTTTGAGTTCGAGAATGAAGTTGGCCGAAAGAGCGCCCTGTCCGACGCTCCTTGCGGTTCTGGCTGCGATGAGAACGGGAACGAAGGGTGAGCGGAAGGAACCCGTCATGGGTCGCGGGTGAGGGAAGCCGAGGCCCTCATCCGGAGAATCCGAATGAAGCGTATCCGGTGGTCCGCTCCTCGATCCCGGTCGATTGCGCCGAATTGGCCGCCCTGAGAAGGCGGGGGACGAGGACCCCTTTTCGGATGAATGATCCCAGGGCGTTGACCGCCGTCGCTCCGCAGACGTGGAGGGGGTCGACCGATTGGCCGGAATTGATCCGCGCAATGGAGTCCCGATCCAGCCTGTTTGCCTGAAGGAGATTGAAATCCCTGGAAAAATCCGCCGATACGAGGACGACCGTCTCCGGATCGGCCAGGAATGGATCGATCATGTGGATCAGGGCCTCGGAGGGGAGATCCGCATATCCGAGAGGGATGATGGGAACGGAACCCCAGATCTCGAACAGGAAGGGCAGCTGGGTCTCGATGGAGTGTTCGAGGAGATGGGCCTCGTCGGAAAACACCGTCTCGGAGAAGAATGCGAGTTTCTGGATCGCCTTGCGGTCGACCGGAAGGGAGCCCGTAGGGATCCGGAAGGAGGGAAAAGTCGGAAGGATCAAACCATATTCGGGCCAGTCGTGGAGAGGGGCCACGATCATGACCCGCTCCGGTTTTTTCTTCCGGTCCCGGAGGAGACGGTAAACAGGGGCCGCAACCGGTCCGGAAGAGCGAAGGTCTCCGTGGGGGACGATGAAGGCCCGTAAGGCCTCCGGATCGACATCGGTCGGAGAATCGCCGCCAGGTTCGGTGAGGAGGGATCGGATCGAGGCGGACAGGGAGTCCGGGTCGTCCGGATAAAATGAGCCGGCATGAGCCGGGGGGCGCTCCTGGATCATTGTTCGGTTCGGAAGGAGGGCCGGATGAGGCTGTCTCCGGACTCCTGCCCGTCTCCTTTCGGGAAAAACGTCCGGAATTGCCGGATGTTCGAGGTCCTCGTTTCTTCGTTTGCCGGACCCATGGTACCATGGGCGGCTCCCGAGGGGAACGTCCTGACGAAGGAGAGATTGGCGAGGCCGCCGTCGGGTGAAGGCGGCTCCGGGTGTCTGGTCAGGAGGGACTGAATCGGAGTTCCTGTATCGGAAGCGGGGCGTGGCCTTCCCGAGTCAGCCGGTCCCGGGTGCGCCGGACCCTTTCCCGGCAGATCGTCCAGATGGTCGGGAGATCCGGAAAGGGAGTCGGATCTCCCGACTGGACGAGGAGGACCGGACGCTTCCCCCCGTCTATGGCGTTCAAGTCGAGCACCGCCTGTCCCGTTGTCCCCGAACCGGCAAAGAAATCCATGACCGGGTCCGAGGAGCCGGGAGGGGAAGCCCATCCGATCAGATCCCTGATCAGGAGGGAGGGTTTCGGGAAATCGATGAGGACCTCCCCGAAAAGCTCCTTCATTTCCCGGGTTCCATCGGTGGTCGTCACGCGATCGTAATAGGACTCCGGGGTTTTCCGGCGCTCCTCTCCCTCCTCCTTCAGATATTGCTTCGTGTAGACGGTCCAGCGCCCATTCCTGTTTCTCTGGATCAGGATTTCGCCCTGCCTCCGGT
>JAKADN010000027.1 GCA_021820445.1 Nitrospirota bacterium
CGGGGGGAATCAAATTGAACGATTGACCGGCTCAGATCTCGTCTTTCAAAAACCGTGCGACGCCCTTGAGGGCCTTGTCGTTTCGCTTGTAATAGGTCCACTGTCCCTGACGGTGGGCTGTCACCAAGCCTGCCTTCTGGAGGATCGCCAGATAGTGGGAGACAGTCGACTGGGACAGTCCGGATTTTTTTTGCAAAAGACCAACACACACTCCCAGCTTCCTGGAATGGGCCTCGGGAGCGGCCTGGTCTATGGGGAAATAGCGGTCGGGATCGCCCAGCCACTTGAGGATACGAAGGCGGGACTGGTTGGCCAGGGCCTTGAAGAGCTCGACCGGCTCATTCTCTTCCATTATATCGAAATTCCTCGATATGTAAATCCGACAGTCGATTTGTCCTGAAAAAGCGCGACTTGCGAGGCATGGAACGATGACCTGACAAGCGGGCCGGATTCGATTCCGGAGAATCCCATCTCCCTTGCCTCCCCGGCGATTTCCAGGAACTCGTCGGGGTGAATGTAGCGAACAACGGGGAGATGGGCGGGGGAGGGAGCGAGATATTGTCCGACCGTCACGATCCTGACCCCAGCCTCCCGCATGTCTCCGAGCACCTCCCGGATCTCCTCCCTTTCCTCTCCCAGCCCTACCATCAAGCCGGACTTGACCGGAATTTCGGGACGGACTCCCGAAAATCCCGAGAGGAGTTTCAGGGAGTGGCGATAGTCGGCACCGGGACGGACCCTCGGGTACAGACGCGGCACGGTTTCCAGATTATGGTTGAAGACATCGATTCGCGCTCCCCGAAGAATCGCCAGGGAGCGGTCGAGGGAATGGCGGAAGTCCGGAACCAGAACCTCGATCCCCAGATCGGGAAAGTCCTTCTTCAGATGGTCGACAACCGAGAGAAAATGGGAGGCTCCCCCATCGGGAAGATCATCCCTGTCGACCGAAGTCAGGACGAGAAAGCGTAGTCCTGTCTCCCTGACGAGTTCCACCACCCTCCGGGGTTCATCGGAATCCGGGGGGGACGGCTTTCCGTGATCCACGTCACAGAAGGGACAGGCCCGGGTGCAGGTCCGCCCCAGGATCATGACGGTCGCCACACCCTCCCGAAAACACGTCCCGAGGTTGGGACAGCTCGCTTCCTCGCACACCGTACGGAGTCCGAGACCCCGGAGGCGCTCCTTCATTCCGGCGACCTCCGGCCCCCAGGGAGCCGGGACACGAAGCCAGGGCGGCTTGGGGGAGAGGGGAAAGTTTTCCGGCATTGTGCTATCCTCAGAAGAAAGGTTCGGCGGTATCTTCGTTCATGATACCATGGATCGTGCCGCCTCTGGACATCTGTCGCGGGAGGTCCCCTTGAAAGAAAAGAAGACCGGGAAGCCCGAAAACGGTTCCCGAAACAAATCCGAAGAACACCTTTCCGCCCCGTCTGCTCCCCGGAGCTCCGGGTCCGCCCCAGAAGAATCCGCCTCCATGAGCTGGCCTGTCCCGGGGCTTTCGAAGAAAACCCGTCCGGAACTCGTCGCACTGGCACTCTCCCTGGGGTTGTCCGTTGCGCCTGAAGACCGGCGAATAGACCTCATCGAAAGGATCCGCAGCGAAGCTCCCGGTCCCCATGCCGGGAAAGGCTCCCTAAAAGAGGATCAGAAAACAGTTCTCCCTGCAGAAATCCCGGTGGCGGAGCCCGCCACATCCCTCACGACAGAAGAGTCCCTGCCGAAGGGATCGCCCCTCCCCCCCCCGCCTCCCTCCCCAACGACCAGGAGTGCCGCGGGATGGAAGGATTTTCTTGACATTCCCTACGAGCCTGTCCGTCGGGAACGGGGACATTTCGTGACCATCCTCCCGATTTCCCCCTATCGGATCGTGGCCTTTTTTGGCGTTGACCGGGGAAGCGACCCGGCCCTTGCGGGCCGAATCGACGCCTCAGGGCTCGTGCTCAAGATTCGGGACGTGACCGGAGCCGTCTCGCGCAAGGAGAGAACGTCGGAACTCCCCGCCGACCATGTCTTCGACATCATGGCCGGCATGGCGGACCGCTGGAACATTCCCTTGTGGTCCGCACATCGATGGATGGAGGCCTGGCTCGGCTTTTACGACAATGGCTCCTTCCGGACCCTCGCCCGTTCGAAGCGGATCCGCACTCCCCGCGGAGCTCCGTCTCCACGGACAGGAACGCTCTTCCATCTCAAGGAAGCCGCGTTCACCTCCTATTCCCCGACGGAACTCCACGGACGGGAGGTCCTGATGCGCTATCACATCAATCTGCCGACCTCGACCGAGATTCCGGCTTCCACACGAAATCCTTAGGCCGTTCCGCTTTACTGGGCGGCCTTACCATAATCCCCAAGGAGAACAGAATGGGATTGCTCGACAGAATGAAGACGATTTTTCAGGCCAACGCCAACGCGGCACTCGACAACCTCGAAGATCCGAAGACCATGATCGCCCAGCAGCTCAGGGACCTCGACCAAAAGCTCCAGAGCGCGAAGGGTGAGCTTGTGAAAGCCATGGCCGAAGTCAAGCTGATCGAACAGAAGATTCGGGAATCGGAGGATCAGATCGCCCTCTTCGCGGAACGGGCCCAAAAGGCGGTCGCCGCAGGAAACGACGACCTGGCCCGGAAGGCCCTTCTCGAGAAAAGCCGACTGTCGGGGGAGCTCGCCGACCTGACAAAGCAACGGGACGACCAGAAGGCGGTCGTGGACGAACTCTCCGCGGACCTCGACAAGCTCACCGGGATGCGGGACGACTTTGCGCGTCAACAGTCCACACTCTCCCTCCGGGAAGAGCGGGCGAAGGCCAAGGAGGAGATCAACGCCGTCCGGGCCGAGATCGACCCGCACCATATCGGACAGGAAATGGGACGGATGACGGAAAAAATCTCCCGAATGGAGGCCAAGGCCGAGGCGACAAAGGAATATGCCGACAAGCAGCGGGGAACGGACATGGATTCGGCCTTTGCTGAGCTTGACCGAAAAGCTCCCGACATCGAAGCGGAGCTCGCCGCCCTCAAACAGAAAAAATCCTGAAAGGACTCCATGCGACGGATCCTGCGTGACGCTCTCTGGCTCCTGATTCTTCTCTGGACCTTCTCCTCCGGATTCGCCTCTGCAGGGGAGCCTTCCTTTACCGAGGGGCTTCATCTTTATCACACCGGACAATACGGGGAAGCCTTGCGCGTCTTTCGCTCCCTACACGCGCACCAGCCTTCCGGGACCGGAAAGTTCCAATACTTCATGGCTCTTTCGGAGGATCATCAGGGACTCGAGCACCAGGCCCTGATGGATCTCGAGGGCGCCATCCGGACCAATCCCGGGCTCACCTTCACTGGAAACCCCGCCCATGTCCGGACCCTGCACACGCGTCTCATGCATCAGGTCGCCGAAGGTCAGAGCCCCGTACCGCCCCCCCATCCGGTCTCCTTTCCGGAAGCTCCACACTCCTCGTCCTCCCATATGGGGGCCATTCTGATCCTCGTGGCCGTCGGGGCCGTTCTGATCGTTCTGGCTCTCCGGAAGAGAACCCAAAGCAATGCCGCCTCGGCGTCGAAGGACAAGCAGGAGATGGAGGAGACGGCGGAACGTCTCATGAAAGCCGTGGACAAGCTCTCCGACGACAAGAACTATTATCTTCTGGACCATCCCGACAAAAAAGAGGCCCTTGAAGCGGCATTCCGCTCCCTTGATCCGGCTTACCGAACCGTGCTGAACATTCTGAGGGAGCCCGAAACGCCTCAGACGGACTGGGCCGACCGGCACAACCGCTTCGAAGCGGCTCTGGCCCCCGTGGATGCCGCCATCCTGAATATCCGGGGCCTGCTGGGCGAGTCCCGGGAGGCGCCTCCCTCCCCCCCGTCCGACAGTTCTCCCCCTTCCTCCGGAGGAGCGGCGCCGCCCCCTCCCTCAGAGGCTCCGACCATCGGAGGAGACCGATGCGTCTTTTGCGGACGGGACGCCACGGCAGGGAGAACCGTCCCCCTCGAACGCCAGGGCAAGGTGGCCTACGCCCGGGTCTGCCCGACCTGTCTTGCCGAAATGGACCAAAACTACCAGAGGACGGGGAGCTATCAGCCCCCCGCTTCCTTCTACACCGGCGGAGTTCCCTACATGGGGGGGGGACTTTCCTTCGGAGACCTCATGCTGCTGGACTGGATGACCCATGAAGGTCATCACGATTCGCCCCCGGTTTCGATGCCGGACTCCCATCCCCAGGGGGAGTGGGGCGGCGGAGGAGTCGCCGACCGGGAGGACCGGGAGTCGGGAAGCCCCGGCGGAGGAGACCGGTCCTGATGAGAACCCTGTTTTATGCCACCAACGGGCTGGGCCTGGGCCACGTCACCCGCCTCCTGGCCATCAGCCGGGCGCTGCGGAGGCAGGATCCCTCCCACGAAGTCCTCATTCTTTCCCGTTGCGAGGCGGGGCCCTTTCCCCAGGAAGACGCCCCCTTCACCCTCCGTATTCCCGGAAGCGCCAGCGCCAGGCGGTCGGGACTTTCCCCCAAATCCTATTACCAGACCACGCAAACCCTGCTCTGGCAGGCCGTCTCATCCTTCGACCCCCATCTTCTCGTGACCGACACCTTTCCGGAGGGTCCCGAAGGGGAGCTGGCGCCGATCATGAAATGGCCGATCCGCAAAGCCTTCGTCTATCGGGACTCCCGCCCCGAGGTCTTCCAGGAGAGGGATCTCCGTCCGCGCCTTGCCCCCTACCAGCTGATTCTCGTGGCCCATGAACCGGAGACGATCGTCCTTCCTCCCTGGCTCAGAAAAGATCCCCGGGTCATGCACACGGGGGTCGTTTCCGAAGCTCCCTCCCCGGACTCATCCCGCTCACTCCGGGACCGGCTTGGGACCGCAGGAGAAACGTCTGTCCTTGTCACGCTGGGCGGAGGGGGCGATCCGGAGGCGGAATCCGTCCTTCCGGTCATTCTTCAGAAACTCCGGGATCACAAGGTCGGTCTTTTCGTCGCGACCGGCCCCCTGTCCCGAAAGATCCCGGAAGGAGTCACTGCCCGGGAATGGTTCCCCGCCTGGCCTCTTTCCCCCTGGATTCCGGCCTTCGAATTTGCCGTGGCGAGCGGAGGCTACAATACGGTGGCGGAGCTGGGCGCCTCCCGGATCCCGTCTCTTCTCATCCCCTTCGACAGGGATCTCGACGATCAGCAGAAACGGGTCAGGGAGGCGGAAAAGGAAGGCTGGGCCATTTCTGCGGGATCAAGAAGAAAACCGGAAATCGAGCAGGGAATCGACCGGCTTCTCCGGGAAGGAAGCTCCCTCAAAAAACGGGCAGCCGGAGGCACGGATCATTCTTCGGGCGCGGACAGGGCGGCGGCACTTCTTCTTGCCCTTCTGACCAACTCCCGGCCATCCGATGCCCCCAAAACCCCTAAATCTCCCGAGGCCGCCCATGTCCTGGCCCATTGACGCCTTTGGCAGAAAAATCATAATGGCGACAGGAGTGGTCGCCTTTCTCCTTGGCTTTGCCCCACCCGGGGGAATCGCCGAAAGCGCCTCTCTTTGGAAAACACTTGAAAAGGACAGCGAAGGACTGTACCTGACCCATATTCCGAGGGTCTTTTCCATTCACGCGGTCAGGATTCGCCCGGGGAACGCCTATTCGGGAACGATCCAGGACCCCGGAGGATGGATCCATGTCACCCGGGACCATGACCCGAACCGGGAAATGGTTCTCGAACGACTGTCCCGCGACACGCTCCGGTTCCTTATCGCCCCTTCGGGAAACACCCGCCCTGTGGGCTTTTCCTTTGAGACGAGCACCGGATGCTTCACGCTTCGTGCCCGCGAAACTCCTCACGGGACCCGTCCCCGGATCCATCTGAACGGATACGGCCCCCCCGTGAAGAAATTTCCGGTGGTCTTCTGCGGAAACGGATCCCATGTCCGGGTCGAATGGCAGGGCCCCGTCATGCCCGCGCGCCGGATCATCTCCGGGCTTGCAAAAAGGGACCCGAATGGTCACTAGAAAAGAGACTGGTATTTCCGGTCTTTCTGTTCAACACTCTGGAGAATTCCCCGATCGTCGAATCTGAGTCTAAGAACGTGAACCCTTGTGTTCACACTGGCAAATCCCTTGTGAAGAACATGCCGGTAGGTCCAGAGCTCCTCACCCAGAAGCATTTGCTTGCTTTCGGGAGGGCCAAGTTTTTTCAACACCTCCTTCTCGGTGGTCGTTCCGGGCTTGAAGGCCATCACGGTGGCCAGGGGAATAGGACGCCCCTCCTGCCGGGTACAAGCGGAAAAGGACGCGATGACGAGAACTGCGACCAGAAATACTGCGCCGGACAACAATCCCGAGAATGTTCTGCGTTGCTCCATGGAACCCTCCCCTTCTTCAGTGATTCACGCCCTGTGATGACCCGTCGCCCATGACCCGCGACTCGACTCCTCCCACTCCCAAAACAAAAAAGCGGCGAAAAAGAAAGTCCGGCATCCGACTTCTCGGACTTTCAGCGTTCGCCCTTCTGCTGATTCTCGTGGCCACAGCGGTGACGGTTGGGTGGATCGACAGAAAAATACACGCCCGGCTGGCTCAAATCAGGGACGCCCGCGCCATTCCGATCTACTCCGATCCGCTCACCCTCAGAACGGGTCAACCCATTCCTTTATTCAGAGTCTGGCACTATCTGACCCTCGCACGGGAAGGAGGCATGATCCCTTCCCCGCCCCAGATGATAAAGCCCACCCGAACCATCCATTTTTCCCTTGAAGACGGCAGGGAAGCCGAAATCGCCTGGGACGCGGACGAGCACATCTCCGACCTTATGCGCATCGACAAGGGAAGGGGCTCCTACCCTGTCTCGAGCCTCACCTTCCCGCCCCTTTTTCTCGGATCCATCGAGGACGGGGCGATGATCGAATACCGTCCGATCGGGTTCGACAAAATCTCCCAGGCGATCAAAACCACTTTTCTGCTCTCCGAGGACAGTCGTTTCTTCTCCTCACCGGCACTGGACCTTCGTGGAATAGGCCGGGCCTTTTTTCGGGACCTCCGCGCCCACCGCTTCAAGGAAGGGGGAAGCACCATCACCCAGCAGGTCGTGAAGATCCTGTTCCTGAGCCGAAAAAAGTCCATCGGGCGGAAGCTGGAGGAGGCGATTCTGGCCATCCGGATGGCGGCGCTTCTCCCGCCCCAGGAGATTTTCGACCTGTACCTGAACCATATCGATCTCGGAGGATACGGAACGGAGCGCATCGTCGGAGTGGAAGCCGCCTCCCTGCGCTATTTCGGGCGCCACGCAAGCGAACTCGGGTGGAAGGAGGCTGCCACCCTGGCCGCCCTCAACAGGGCTCCCACTTATTACTCTCCCTTTCTCCATCCGAACCGAACGAAAAAATTGCGGGACAAAATCCTTGCCTTATTATACCGTCACCAGATCCTGGATCAAAAAACCTGGACGGCGCTGACACGGCAACCGCTCGGGATGATCGAACCCCGGGGACTGTTCCATCCCATCGGCCCCTATTTCCTGGACAGCCTTGCCAGACGCGAGCGGCAAATCCCGCCCCCGGTCGCTCCGGCGGCTCTTCATACCACCATGGACCCTCTCCTTCAGGAGCAGGCCGACAGAATCGTTCCCGCCTTCCTCAAACGGCTGGAAAAATATCTTCCGCCCCGCGTCCGCAAGTCCCACCCACAGGCTCTGGAGGCGGCCCTCGTCGTCATGGACCCTCGCACGGGAGCGATTCGTGCCATGGTGGGCGGTCGGGACTTCGCCTCTTCCCCCTTGAACAGGGTCACCCGCTCCCGGCGCCAACCAGCTTCTCTCTTCAAAATCGTCCCTTACCTGACGGCCCTCTCCCCCAGAGGATCCTCCCCTCCCGTGGCAACTCTGGCCAGCTCCCTTCCCAACACCCCGCTGCACCTCTTTCTCGGCCACAAACGCTGGATCCCCAAAAACGACGAGTATGACGCCGCGAAATCCGTTCTTCTCTACAAGGCCCTGGCGCGATCCATGAATCTGCCCGTTCTCCATCTGACGGAAACACTCGACAAGCAGGCGATGGTCGATACGGCAAGAAAACTGGGACTCGAAACACCGGGGCCTTCCCGCATCCCCATGTCCTACCCTCTGGGAGTAATCGCACAGACTCCCCTTCAGATGGCGACGGCCTATAGTCGGATCGCCAATGGAGGGTTCTCGGTCTCCCCCTCCCTGATCAGCTCCTCCGACGGGAAGGATCTCGTCTCCGAGAGAATTTTTTCCCCCGGTCCCGTCTACCTTCTCTGGAGCGGCCTCCACCGGGTTCTCGAGGAGGGCACGGCCGCGGCCTTCATGAACACCACCCCCGGAAGAGAGGGCTGGGCCGGGAAAACCGGAACGGCAAACCGGGGACGCGACGCCTGGTTTGTGGCGATTTCCTCGAGGGAGGTCGTCCTGGCCTGGGTCGGCTTCGACGATGATACCCCCACCTACCGCTTCGGGGCTCAACTGGCCCTTCCGATCGTTTCATCTCTTCTGACCTGGCAGGGAGGGGTCCAACCTTCCCCTCCCCTCCCGCCCCCGGACATCATCACGACCAGCGTTGATGAAAAGTCCGGACTCCGCGGAGATCCCGCCTGCGGTCCCTCCCTCGCCCTTCCTTTTCTGGCCGGAACCGAACCGGCGGCCAGCTGCACCCAGACGATGCCGACGCCTCCCGAAAATCCGATCCTTCACTTTTTCAGACAGTTTTTTTGAGCCTGATCGGAACAGGAACAGGCTCTTTAACTCAGTAACTCAGTCTGATTCGGAGTGATCGCCCCTTCCCGATCTTTTTCCCCTTCCGAGGAGAAGAATCTCCAGCTCCTCCGTGATTTCCTCCTGACGAAGTTCATGGCCATGCTTCTCGAGTTCTCCCAGGGTCTCGTCGAGGGCGTCGAGGGCCCCGTTCATGTGCTGGAGGCGTTGTCTGTTTTCGGCGAGGAAGGAGAGGGTGAAGGCCCGGTTGAGAAGAGCGAGGAGAAACTGCTCGAAAAGTCCGGCGGCAAGCTCTTCCGTGGAAAGGGTGATAAGGGGTGGATAGGCATTTTTCCCCTTCGTCCTCTCCCATGCCCGTTTCAAGGGATGGAGGACAAGGACCTTTTCCGGAAGATCGTCGGCCTGGTGGTGGATGAAGACCCAGTCATTCCCGGAAAATTCGGAGAGGCGGGGAACCAGTCCTTCGATGATCCCGGGGATCTCTCCCGTCGTTCCGGGACCTTCGAGAATTCCGGCAAGGGTGGCGTCTCCCTCGAGCCTCAGTCCGATCTTCCGGCCTATAGCCAGGACCTTCGATGGCCCGGGAACCAGCGCCTTTTCCCTTTCATAGCGGGCCAGGACCGCCTCGTTGAAGTCCCCACAGAATCCCCGCTCGGAGCCGAAGAGAAGGTAGAACCGGGGAGCTCCCGACAGGGCGGACGGAAGACGGACGATCCCGGAGGATTCGACCTCCGCCAGGGCTTCCTCGACAATCCGGGCCATCTCCTCCTGGGACTCCCGGATCCGCGAAAGGTTGCCCAGTTCGGCAATGGACAGGTTCTTCATGGCGTTCAATATGCTTCGGATTTCCCGGAAGGCCCGGGTCCGGTTTTTGAGATCGGAGAGGCGGCTCATGGGGTCGTCCCGAGGAGCCTCACCCACTCCTCGGAAGAAGAGGAGAGGGTGAGCCCGCGCGCCTTTGCCTCCTTGACCAGGCCCGAAAGAGCCGGCCTGACCGAAGCGAGGTCGAGACCCTCAAAGAAGCCCCGATTGTAGGCCACCAGCCAAGCCATCTGATCCTCAGGCGAGAAAGGGGAAAAACGCTCCTGGATCAGGATCTCCCGGAGAATTCGCCCACGGTCGATTTTTTTCTGGACGGACGGTTCGAGCTTCGCCCCGAAGCGGGTAAAAACCAGAAGCTCAAGAAACTGGAGGTAGTCGAGTTTCATTCGACCGGCTTCCTCCCTTATCGCAGCTGGCTGGGCCCGTCCCCCGACACGGGAGACGGAGCGGCGAAGATCGATCGCCGGAAGAAATCCCGAGGAAAACAGGGAGCCGTCAAAGTAGATCTGTCCATCGGTAATGGAAATGAGGTTGGTCGGAAGATAAGAGGCGATCTCCCCCTCCCGTGTTTCGATGATCGGCAGCGCGGTCAGGCTCCCGCCTCCAAAGGCAGGAGAGAGACAGGTCGAACGTTCGAGAAGACGGGCGTGAAGGGAAAAGATGTCCGCGGGGAAGGCCTCCCGGCCCGGTGGACGCCTGAGAAGAAGCGACAACTCCCGGTAGCTGTTGGCATGGGCGGTCAGATCGTCATAGACCACCAGGGCGTCCTCTCCTTTCCGCATCCAGTATTCGGCGATCGCGCATCCCGCAAAAGGGGCGATGTACCGAAGTCCCGGCAGGGCAGTGGCCTCGGCCACCACGACGACCACATGGCCCATCGCCCCGTTGTCCCGGAGCATCTGGATCGTGTTCATGACGGTGGAGCGTTTTTGTCCGACCAGAACATAGACGCACTTCACCCCCCGACCCTTCTGGTTGATGACGGTATCCAGCGCCACCGAGGTTTTTCCCAGCCCGCTGTCCCCGATGAGAAGCTCGCGCTGGCCCATTCCGACCGGAATCAGGGTGTCGACGATCCGGATGCCGGATAGAAGGGGGCGGGCCACGAAATCCCGGGCGATGATGGGCGGCGAAGGAGATTCGAGGAGATTCCGGAGGGGGCAGGCGGGAGGCGGCTCTCCGTCAAGAGGACGGCCGAGTGGATCAATGACCCGTCCGAGAAGATCATCCCCGACCCCGATGTCCAGCGGAACCCTCAGGCGGTCGACGGATTGTCCGGAAGAGAGGGTTTTCGACTCCTCGAGCAGAATGGCCCCGACTTGGCCGATTGAGACCTGAAAGACCAGAGCCCGGCTTCCATCCTCGCACCGGACGAGCTCGTCGATTTCGGCCCCCGGAAGCCCCCGAATCCAGAGGATCCCGTCCCCCATGGAGAGAATACGCCCGCGCAGGGCGATGCGGGGAGCGAAGCGGTACCGGGTCAGCCAATCCGACTGGCGGTCCAGGGAGGATGGAGGGAGGGAGGAGGTCTGTCCCATCAGGGCTGGCCCGATTCCGAAAAAGACCGGAGTTCGTCTCTCAGGTTTGCGGATATTTCGGCGCCTTCGACCTCGATCAGGAGACCGGCTCCCAGGGATTCGTCCACCGAATAGACGGTCCCAGAAGTGGGACCCAGATGGCCGGAAAGCACTTTCTCGAGAGCGGCCCGTCGACCTTCCGGAATCGGATAGGCCGACGAAATCCTGACTGTCGTTTCCGGCCGGGCGTTCTCCCCCAGCATCCTGGACAGAGGTCCGTCCGGATCCCCCAGACTTTCCAGAACAAGATCGATGATCCGGCCTTCGACCTCCGGAGAGGCCACGGAAGCCAGAAACCTTGAGGCGAAGGCCATGGCCTGCGTCAGGGCGCGTCTCTCAAGAGAGAGGCGGGCCTCCTCCTCGTCCCGATTCTGTCGGACCCGGGCCACTTCCCGTTCCTGGGCCAGGTCTTTGGCAAGCGCGGCGCGCAGGCGCGATTCCTCCTCCTCGAGGGATTTTCGCAGGGCTTTTTGGGCCTGCTCTCTTTCGGCGGCCCACGCCTTCAGCCGGTTGTCGTACTGGCTCCGAAGGCGTTCCGCCTCGGAACGGTCTTTCTGAGCCTCCTCCCGCATTCGGGCGATCCCGGCCTTGCGCTCCGCGATGATCCGGCGGACAGGACCCACCAGAAGGCGCCACAGGATCCAGAGAAGGACGAAGAAATTGGCGATCTCGATCAGGAATGTCGACAGGCTCAGATGCACGGAAGCCCCGTTTCCAGGATCAATGTTTGAGGATGAATTGCATCAGGGGGTTCCTGAAAAGGATGATCAGAACGATCACGAGGCAGTAAATCGCCAGGGATTCGATCATCGCCAGTCCGACAAAGAGAGTCCGGGTTATGGATTTTTCCGCCTCGGGCTGCCGGGCGAGGGCGTCCAGGGCCTGGGAGATCGCCCGTCCCATCGCAAACCCGGGAGCGATCGTCCCGACAGTGATGGCAAGGGCGGCCACGGCAGTGGACACCAGGGTGAACCAGGTCATGTCTTTCATGAAATCTCCCTTCTAGTCCGGTTGATTGTCCCGGGACCTCAGCCCTCCCGCAATATAGATGAGGGCCAGCATCCCGAAGAGATAGGCCTGGATGACACCTTCCACAATGTGGAGCATCAGGATCGGGATGGGAACCAGCGGACCGGCCACGTAAAGCACCAGCACCGCCGTCAGCTCGAGGCTCATCATGTTTCCGAACAGCCGGACGGCAAGCGCCAGGGTCCGCGACAGTTCGCTGATCAGATGGAAGGGCAGCATGAAGGGGGTCGGCGACAGATAATGCCGGAGATAGGAGATGAAGCCGTCGGTCCGGATTCCGAACCAGTGGACGGAAAAGAAGACGAGGACCGCCAGGGCCGAGGTCACCGAAAGGTCGGAGGTGGGGGAAGAGAGGCCCGGAACAAGCCCCGCCATGTTTGCCAGGAAGATGAAAATCCAGAGGGTGGAGAGAAAGGGAAGAAGCTGGTCGGAGCGTCCGGGGACGACCGCCTCGATCGCCTCTTCCATGGCCATGACCAAGCCCTCCAGGATGGTCTGGAGCCCCCCCGGTTCCGCACGGAGCCTTCGGGAAATCACCAGGGAAAATCCCGCAAGGAGCGCCATGATGATCCAAGTCATCATGACGCTTCCGGCGATCCTGAAGCCGCCGGCGATGGGAAGGGTTCCCGAAAACGGACTGGCGTTGGGCATCGGAGCTCCCCTACTCCCTGAGAAAGAAATAGACGTTGACCACCCCCAGAACAAGCCCGGCAAAAATCAGGGAGATCGTCCAGCTGAAGGAGTATCCCGGAAGCTTCTGGTCCAGCCACTCTCCAAGGTAGGCGCCTCCCACGAGCGGGAGGGCGATCATGAAACCCACGGTCCCGAGGTAGACCGTCTGGCCCAGAAGCGAATTCTGTTCCCGCCTGGCCTTCAAAAGACGCCGGATATCCCTCAGAACATGATGTCCCAGCTTGTCGGGATCCTTCGTCGGGGTCATGGACTCCCTCCTTCCGTAAGAGAGGTCAGGCGCTTCATGAGCTCGAGGTCGAGGGAGTGCAGACTCGACCGGGTCTTCCGAATCCCTTCCTCCCGCCGTCGAAGTTCCGTCTCGAGGAGGGAGGGGATTTCTTCGAAATTCCGGGTCCGGAAATAAGCGGTCGTCGCAATGCGGAGGAGATTTTCGGAGAAGTGAAAGACTCCGCCGGCAACGGCCAGGTACTCCCTCGTTCCGTCCCCCTTCCTGAAGCTTAGGAGTCCCCAGGAAAGGACCGTCACCCTCCGGTAGGCGCCGGCCAGAACTCCGAAGCTCCCCGACCCGTCCCGGGCCACTACGCTGGCCACATCCTCGATCCGATCACGTGAGCCCGGACTCGCAAGGATCACGGCGAATGTCTTCACGGGGACTCGTCCGACAGGGATCCCCTCATGAAAAACCAGTCCTCGGCCCTGTCATCGTGATTCCCTGCAAGGATGGCCTCGCAGTCGGAAAGAGTGGAGGAAAGGGGCACCGAAACCCCTGGAAGGCCGGAGTGGGCCGTGGTCACATGAAAAGGCTGGGTCAGATACTGCATGAGCCTTCGCGCCCGGAGGACGATACGGCGATCCTGAATCGAGAGTTCCTCGATCCCCAGCATCCGGATAATGTCCTCGAGCTCGGCCAGACGGGCGAGGTGCTCCCGGACGGCCCGGGCGACAGCGTAGTGGCGCTCTCCCAGAAAATACCGGTCCATGAAGTTGGTTCGGGAGGCCAGAAGATCGATGGCCGGATAGAGTCCCTTCCCGGCCTGGCCCCGGGAGAGGATCACGGTGGTATCGAGGTGGTTCAGGATCCCGCTCACCGCAGGATCGGACATGTCGTCGGCGGGGACGTAGACCGCCTGAACAGAAGTGATGCCCCCCCGGGCCGTCGACAGGATCCGGTCCTGGAGTTCGGCGATTTCGGACATCAGGGTCGGCTGGTAGCCGACCGCCGCGGGCATGCGCCCCATGAGACCGGATATTTCGCTTCCTGCCTGGACGTACCGGAACACATTGTCCATCAGGAAGAGCCCTTCTCCCCCGAGGGTGTCCCGGAGATATTCCGCATAGGTCAGGGCCGTCGCCCCCACCCGGAAACGCACCCCCGGGGATTCGTCCATCTGCCCGAAGACAAGAAGGGTCCGGGGCATGACCCCGGCGTCCTGCATTTCGTACCAGAGTTCATGGGCTTCCCGGATCCGCTCCCCGACTCCGGAAAAGACGGAGAACCCTTTATGGATCGTGGCGACGGAATGCATGAATTCCATGATGAGGACGGTCTTTCCCACCCCGGCTCCGCCGAAGAGCCCCGTCTTTCCGCCCCGGATGAACGGGAACAACAGATCGATCGCCTTGATGCCCGTCTCCAGGATCCCCCGCCCCGCGGTCGTCTCGAAAAGGGGTATGGACTCTCCGAAAATGCTTCTCCGTTCCCCGTCAGGCAACGGAGGCCCCCCATCGAGCGGGGCTCCGAAAAGGTCGAGAAGTCGTCCGAGACAGGAGGGGGAGACCGGAACACGAATCGGCCCTCCGGTGTCCTCGGCCCGAAGGCCGCACCGGAGCCCACGGGAGGTGTGGAGGACAATGGCCCTGACATGATTTTCATCGAGATGCTGATTCACTTCGAGAAGATAGCGATCGGTCGGGGTTGTGATGGACAAGGCCTGGCGAAGAGGAGGAAGGGGCCGGCAGGCCAGGGTCGCGACCGGCCCCAAAACGTCCGTGATCTGCCCGATGGCTGTGGAAGAATCTTCTGTCATCCGCCTCTCCGGAGGGAGATTGTCAGAGTCTTTCCGGGGGTCCCGCTAGCGTCCCTGCCACCACCGGACCCGCCCGGTATCCATATGGACAAAGTCGAGATGGGGATAATAGCCCACCCCCCCTGCGGAAAGTGAGAGAGCCACCCGCCTCAGATGCTCGAGCGCGACTCCGGGGATCCGGATGTCTGCCGCCTTCCCCTCCATGTGGAGGCTGTGCCGGGCGACCCCTTTCGAATGGCGACGGAGCATGGCGTTGGTTTGGGGAGACCGGTATCCGGAGATGAGGTGAATGGGCTCCCGGGATCCCAGACGGATCCGGGCAAGGGACAGAAGGTCGAGGAGTCGCGGATCGATCCTCCGGACCTCCCCCGTACGGAAGTCCCGCATGAACCGGTCGATCTCGGAGAGGGCGGAGGGATGGTAGCTCCCCTGCGACCAGAAGACCGTTTCCATCCGTTCTCCGGTGTGCAGGTTGTAAAAGGAGAGCGAGCGCTCCTGCTCGAAGGGGATCGGGCGGGATAAAACGATACCGGGAAAGCACAAGACGGCCGCGGTGGCCAGCCCGGCCTTCATGAACTTCCGGCGAGAAAGCTCCCTGGACAGAAACGGGGTCATGACTGATTCCTCCTAGGAGGTGGGAGGATGGGAGGAACCGGGGTCACATCCGCGGGACGCCCATCCCGATCCTGCAGAACCTGGCGCGCTTTTTCCTCATCGACCCTGATCCCGGGATGCCGGGAAAGCCAGCGGAAAAAATCTTCGACAACATCTCTTTTCTCATGATACACGTCCGGATGGACTTCAAGATAGAGGCGCCCTTTGGAAGAACGGTACAAAAGAACGGGTCGGTCGATGATCCGGACAGGGGTCCCGGGCGAGACCCTCCTGAAGAGGGCTTCGATGTCTTCGGGGCGGAGGCGGATACACCCATGCGTCGTCATGGTATAGATGCTTGACGGGGCATTCGTTCCGTGGATTCCGTAATCGGGGAGGGAAAGCCCCAGCCAGTAATGGCCGAGAGGGTTGTCCGGCCCCGGCGGCACCCGCGTCAGGACTTTTTGGCCGAGTCTGCGCATCTCCTCCTGAATCGAAGGGGGAACCACCCAGTCGGGGTCGACCTTTTTTTCAACAATCCGGTAAGTTCCAGCCGGTGTGGGCCAGGAAGGTTTTCCCAGGGCGACGGGGGCCGCAAGAAGAAGTCTTCCCCCTGAAAAATAGAAAAGCATTTTCTCTGGAAGATTGATTACGATCCCGTCACCGGGGGAAGGGGGAACAAGATGCCGGTCGTCGATCCGGAGCCTCTGTCCGGAACGAATGAAATCGGGATTCCGGATCGCGTTCTCCCGGACAAGGGTCGCAAGGGAGACCCCGAACCGGGATCGGATCCCCAACAGGATGTCCCCCGGCATAACCCGGTAGGAAAAGATCCCTCCGCTCATTGCCTGTGACAGGAGAATCGGCTCATCGGCAAGGGACGGGTGCGCAAGGAGGAGCACCACCCACCCCGGGACCAGGATCAGGAGAAGCCTTTTCAGAACGGAAGACCTCCGCCCCTCCCAAGGAATTTTCGAGACATTCCTCTCCCCGCACGAGGGTGTCGCGCCCGATCGGATTATGATTTCTCCTGAATGGATGGGAAATTCTCCCCATAACGGTTCAGATGGACGAAGTCAGAAATATCCCGGCGGACCCTCAGATATTTTTGGAGCTCGGGCTCTGACTCTTTTTGCGGGTATCCAAGCCGAACGGCATAGGCGATCTTCTCATGCTCCGGAAAGCCCAAAATCTTGCGGACCCCGGGCTCGACCGAGGGGCTACTGAAGGCGCTCATGACCTGAAAGCCGATGCCAAGAGACTCCGAGACAAGCCACATCGTCTGCAGGACACAGCCCAGGCTGATGAACCCGAGGACATCCCCTTCCGAGGCCGGCGCGCGCTTCCGGGTGTCATAGGTGACGACAAGGACTGTCGGGCTGTGCCGGAGGGTCTGGCTCATGAATGAGGGGCCTTCGGCGAAGGCTGCCTCCTCAAGATGGGAAAAAAGCGCGGGATCGCGCCAGGACGGGGGAAACATTGAGGCCATGATGCCGGTCTTTTTCTTTTTCAGCTCTTCTTCGGAAAAGGAAAGCTGCTTGTAATTCTCCCGGATGAACTCCAGGGAAAGACCGGATTTCAGGTCCCCGAGCCTTCGGAGGATTGAGGGATCCTCCACCACGATCACTTCGTAGTTTTGCATGTTGTGGGCGGTGGGGGCCCAGGAGGCGGCCTCGAGGATCTCTGCAAGAGCCTCATGGGAAACGGGTCTCTCTGGATCGAAGGGAACGCGGGCCGAATGCCGTTGCCGGATCACCCCTTGCAGGTCACGCATGCGCTCCTCCCATCGTGAGAACGGCCCGAAAATGCACCTTTGCCTCCATCATCCTCCGGAAGGCCTCCGGCGCTCCGGAAAGGGGGAATTCCTCCACCATCGGCAGAATTCCGGCCATCTCGCAAAAGCTCAGCGCCTCCTCCATGTGGCCTCCCGCCGTTCCCTGAAGGGTGATGGCGTCTCCCAGAAGAAGGGCATGGGGGATCTCGATCATTCCCCTGGAAAAAGAGACGACCGTCATTTTCCCCCCGCGGGAAAGTCCCGGCAGGAGGTCCGCAATGAGACGGCTGTTCGGAGCCGTGCACAACATGAAGCGGGCTCCTCCCAAGTTCCTGAGATCAGAGGCGGCGGCCTCCCCGCCGGTATCGATGACGTGGTGGGCCCCCAAGCGTTTTGCCAGGTCGGCCTTCTCCTTTCCGCGGGTCAGGGCGACGGTCCTGAAGCCAAGGTTCCTTGCAATTTGAACCGCCAGATGTCCGAGCCCCCCCAGTCCGACGATGCCCACCAGATCCCCGCCCTGCGCACCGCTCTTTTTAAGGGCCGCATAGACCGTGTTTCCGGCGCAAAGAAGGGGCGCCCCCTCCCGGGAGGGGATCCCTGCCGGGATCTCGACCAAGACATTGGAGGGGGCCACAAGATATTCGGCATAACCTCCGTTGCGGGAAAGACCGGTTGTCCTGACATGTTCGCAATGCCAGAAATCCCCTCTCCGGCAGGAGGCGCACTGTCCACAATGGCCTCCGTGCCACCCGACCCCCACCCTTTGGCCGGACCGCCAGAAGGAGGCGGCCAGACTCCCCATCTCCACGATCGTTCCGATCACCTCATGGCCCGGGATCACCGGATAGGTGAGGCCGGGATAGTTTCCCTCCAGGGCCAGGGCGTCCCCATGGCATATCCCGCACGCTTCGACCTTTATGAGAACTTCATCGGTGGACGGCTCGGGAACAGGCAGGGAGGCAAGCACGAAAGGGGCGCCGGGAGCTGGCACCTGGATGGCCTGCATCATCTTTTTCATGGGCTTCCCCCCAAAAATAACCGGTCAATCGTTTCTTCACCCTCTCGAATCACCAGGAACAAGAATCTCGCGACACGATTAAATCAGCGAGGCCATGTTCTAAGTTATGAACCGCCTTGCGCCCCCCGAAAAAAGTTCGAAAGGGCAATTTCTCAAAAATATACCACGCGTATTCTTCCTGGAAAGCGTGGGAGCCCTTTTGGCCTTGAGTTTTATAACTGTTTTTTCAACAGACAGATCGCCCATCGGGCAGGTTTGCGTTGAAAAAGCCAAGGAATGTGATTCAGGGAAGAAGCAAAGATGAGAATATCAGGGAATCCCTGAAAGTTTGGCTGGGGGACTAGGGGTCGAACCTAGATAGACAGATCCAGAGTCAGTAGTCCATAGTTTTTCCCCTGTTTGATCCCGATTGATTACCCCCTACAAATCAAGCATTTTCCGGCACTTCCCCGAGACACCCTCTTTGATCGTGTTCTTTGTTTTTTGATGAAAATTGATGTACAATATGGAACATATATGGAACAGAAATTAAGGGGAGGTTGGCTCCAGTCCTGAAATGTTGTTTCCGGGACGAATTCCGGAAATGGAACAGGGAGGAACGAGAGATGGCGGAAACTCAGCATTTCACCCAAAAGTCCCTTGAAACCTTGCTCCCGAAGGATCGGCCCTATATCGTCCGGGACGACGAAACGCCGGGGCTGATTGTGAAGGTCTATCCCACCGGACGGAAGACATTCTTTCTCGATGTGCTGGTGGAGAAGCGGCACGACATGTTCAAGCTCGGGATCTGGCCGGATCTCAATGTGGCCCAGGTTCGGGAGAAGGCCAAGAAGGTGCGGGCCGACCTTGCGATGGGCAAGAACCCCAAGGCCGAGAAGAAGGAAGGCGTCACCCTCGGGGAGTTTTTCGAGGTCTACATGGAGCGGCACGGCAACGAGAAGAAGTCCGCGAAGGAATACCGCTCCCTCTACCGTCAGCACTTGGAGGCATGGAAGAATTACAAGCTCCAGGAGATCACCCGCCACAAGATCGAAGCCCTTCACCGGAAGGCGGGAGAAAAAACCCCAATCAGGGCCAATCGTCTTCTCGCCCTCGTCTCTTCCGTTTTCGTCCAGGCGTCCTTGTGGGGCTATCATCGGGGAGACAATCCCTGCCGGGGGATCAAGAAATTCAAGGAGGTCAGCCGGGACCGCTTCCTTAGCGGAGAAGAGCTAGGCCGGTTCTTTGAGGCGTTGGACATCTCCGAAAGCGAGACGTTCAAGGACTTCGTATTACTGGCCTTATTCACCGGGGCGCGACGGGCAAACGTCCTCTCTATGCGCTGGAAGGATATCGACTTCGAACGCAACGTCTGGAAGATCCCCGGCGAACTCTCGAAGAATGGGGAGCCGATGCAGATCCCCCTGGGTCCGGACGTTCTGGACATTCTCCGGAGACGGCGAGCGGGAACCTCTTCCGTCTTTGTCCTTCCGGGACCGGCGGCACGGGGCCACTACCGGGAGCCCTGGAAGGCATGGGCGACCTTGCTCAAGCGGGCCAAGCTGGAAGACCTCCGGATTCATGATCTTAGACGTTCCATGGGATCGTGGATGACCATTCAGGGAACCTCCCTTCCGATTGTCGGGAAGGCCCTGGGCCACCGGACCAGTCAGGCGACCTCGATCTATGCCCGGTTGAGCCTCGATCCCGTTCGGCAGGCGATGGAGCAGGCAGTGGAGGCGATGACAAGGAATAGGAAGAAAGCGACACAACCTCATCACGGGGCCTAGGCTGATCACCGAATGCGGGGATTCTCCCCCCGATGGCCCCTTCCCTTCGGAGGCGCATGGAGAATGCGGACATGAAACCAATCATCTTCACCGAGATCCAACGTCTTGAGATTTTGGATTGCCTTCCGCCGACAGAAAATCGGGAGGCTTACCTGTATGACCTTGAATACCATGCGCAAATAAGCCCAGTATTTGGCAAAATGCGGGTAGGGAAGAAAAAACCGTTCGCAATGGCAGTAGTTGGCGCCCTCGATAAGATGGAGAACTGTATTGATTCCGTAGAGACTTCATTTTCTGCCCTAGCACAAGCGCACCAGGAGGAAGGATACGCCCCCATTCCGGAGGCTCAAGTGGAGGAGGAGATTGAGAAAATACGGGAGGCGATCGGCAGACTGTTGTCTCTCCATATAAAAAACACCCCTTATAACTGCCCTTTTGTGGACGGACGCGAGAAGAAACTTGAGAAGCACCTCATTAATGTCACCCTTGCTTTGTGGTGCCGACACTTTCCGGAAAATCCCCTTCCGAAAGATCCCCGGCAAGGACGATTGAGAGGAGGCCATGATGAATCACCCGCCTTGCGTCTCTGTGGAATAGTCATCGAGGTCTTGACCGGCGAAAAGCGGAAAGATCTACGGAAGCTCTACCAGGCGGGCTTGAAGGAGTGGGAGGCGTCCGGCGTCCCCCTATTCCATCCTCGCCGGTGGGAAGAAGAAATGAATGAACGAGTCAGAAAATTCATACAAGAAAACCCCGGATTATTCCGTCCTCACCCCCCCCACATCCAAAAAAACAATTCTTAGCCATTTCCGAAAGCGCCCCACCTAGTTTTCAAAAAAATAATTTAGGTGGGGCGTCTATCTCCTTTCATCCTGTCGTATCTTCCCATGTGTAAGTAGAATTTCGGAGGCGACGACAAACGATGGAGGGATGTGAAATGGGCGACCTTTTGAATCCAGAACAGGCGGCGCAATTCCTTCATGTGCGGCCTCAAACCCTGGCTTGTTGGAGGCTTTACGGCAAGGGTCCGGCGTTTGCGAAGATTGGGCGGCTTGTTCGGTACGATCGTCGGATTTTGGAAGAGTGGGTAAATAGGAATACCGTTCTGACTGAACCGCGGGCGGTGTGAGATGACTACAAAAAAGGGCGTCACCCCTGACGCCCCACAAAACGCTCAAGCCAAGAATACCACAGACTTTTTAGATGTTCCAGTCACCACCGACGGTCAACGGCCCCCAAGAGAACCGCTGACACCGGAGGCCCTGGCCCGAATCGTCCAGGCGTTGCCCCTTTTAAGCCCCGATCGGGCGGAGATCCTCGAACGATACTCCGCCATCCGCCCCGAGGTCATCGCTTCCCGCGGCTACCGTCTAATCGACGACAAACACCTTTCCGTCCTGAAACAACTTGGCTTCTCCGAAAAACACGGTCCCGGAGTCCTTGTCCCGCTCTACGGGCAAGACGGCAGGATCGTTTCTTGTCAAGTCCGATTCGACGACCCGGTCACCGTCACCGATCCGAAGTCCGG
>JAKADN010000028.1 GCA_021820445.1 Nitrospirota bacterium
CCGACAAAAAGCCCCCAGTCCCAGAAGGAGCGCCAGGAGGGATTTTCGAGCTTGCTCCGGTAGTCGAATCCGACCGGCCGGAAGAAGAGGGACCAGAGGACGAGGAGCATGGCCACGTAGAACCCGGAAAAAGCGGTGGCGTAGACCATCGGCCAGGCGGCGAAGACGGCCCCGCCGGCCGTGATGAACCAGACCTGGTTTCCCTCCCAGTGGGCGCCGATGCTGTTCAGCAGGACCCGGCGCTCGGTATCGTTCTTTCCCAGGAAAGGGAGAAGCGCGCCGACTCCCATGTCGAATCCGTCCATGACGGCGAATCCGATCAGGAGAACGACGACCAGGACCCACCAGAGAAACTTGAGGGTGGCATAATCGAACATCGCCTTCTCCTTCTTAGGATTGGTGGGGAACCGGAGTTCCCGGCACCGTGTTTTCCCCGTCGTAGCGGCCGGTGTGGAGGCTTGCCGGTCCCAGTCGGGCGTACTTGAACATGAGGTAGAGCTCGACCACCAGGAGCCCCGTATAGAAGAGGGTGAAGCCGGTCAGCGAAAAGACCAGGCTCCGCGACGAGAGGCTCGAGACCGAATCGGAGGTGGGGAGGATCCCGTAGATCGACCATGGCTGCCGGCCGTATTCGGCGACGAACCACCCCAGTTCGCTGGCGAGATAGGGCATGGGAATGAAGAAGAGGGCCCACCGGAGAAGCCAGCGCTTCTTTTCGCAGCCGTTTTTGCTCGAAAAATAGAAGGCGAGCACGAAAAGGGCCAGGAAGGAAAATCCCAGGGCCACCATGAACCGGAAGGTCCAGAACAGGGGGGTGACCCGGGGAAGGCTGTCGACGGAGGCCCGGTGGATGTCGGCCGGTGTGGCCTTGGAAATGTCCGGCACGTATTTTTTCATGAGGAGCCCGAATCCGAGGTCCTTCTCGTGTTTTTCGAAATCGGCCAGGGCCGTCTTGTCGGAGCGGTTGGCCCGATAGCGGTCGAGGGCCAGGACGGCCTGGATCCCGTTCGCGATGCGCGCCTCATTGTTTTTCTCGATCTCCCGGAGCCCCGGAATGGGGGTGTCGAAGGAGCGGGTGGCGATCAGCCCCAGAGCATAGGGAACCTTGAGGGAGTAATCGTTCTTCATGTTCTTCTGATCGGGAATGGAAATAATGTTGAAGGAGGCCGGGGCGGGTTCGGTCTTCCACATGGCCTCGATCGCCGCGATCTTGGTTTTCTGTCCGAGGTCGTCCAGATAGCCGGACTCGTCTCCCAGGATGATGACGCCCACGGTCGTGGCCAGGCCGAAGGCCGCCGCGATCCGGAAGGAGCGCTTGGCAAAATCCATGTTGCGTCCCTTGAGCAGGTACCAGGAGCTGATCCCCAGGACGAAGACCGACGCGGTGACGTATCCCGCGCAGACGGTATGGACGAACTTGGCCTGGGCCACCGGGTTTAAAAAGACGTCCCAGAAGCTCGTCATTTCCATGCGCATGGTGTCGGGATCGAAGTGGGCGCCCACGGGACGCTGCATCCATCCGTTGGCGACGAGGATCCAGAGGGCCGAGAGATTGGTTCCGGTGGCGGTCAGGAAGGTGACCAGGAGATGGGCCGGTTTCGACAGCCGGTCCCATCCGAAGAAGAAGAGCCCCACGAAGGTCGATTCGAGAAAGAAGGCCATCAGCCCTTCGATGGCCAGGGGGGCTCCGAAGATGTCTCCCACATAGTGCGAATAGTAGGACCAGTTCGTCCCGAACTCGAACTCCATGGTGAGGCCGGTGGTGACCCCCAGGGCGAAGTTGATCCCGAAGAGCTTCCCCCAGAACCGGGTCATGTCCTTGTAGATCTCTTTGCCGGTCATGACGTAGACCGTCTCCATGATGACGAGGATGTAGGTCAGCCCGAGGGTGAGGGGAACGAAAAGGAAGTGGTAAAGAGCGGTCACGGCGAACTGGAGCCGCGAGAGATCGACAAGATTTTCGGAGACCATCATGGTCCTCCTCTGCTGAATGGCGGCCTGATCTTGAGTTCGGAACAGTTAGAGCAAGGGTCGTGCCATTTTTGCGAAGCACGGATTTTCGCCCTTACGTCAGGATCTTGCGGAGAAAGCGTCAGGAATTCTTGTCATAACTGTCATGAATGGGTTAGGATGAATGTCATAAATGACAAAACGACAGGAGACTCTCATGTCCCCCAAAGCGAAGGGCCCCGATCCGTCTTCAGGGGCTCCCCGGATTGCCCTGGGCGATCTCGTCGGCGCCTTTTCCGATCCCGCGATCGTGATCGGGGAGGACTACCGCATCCTGGCGGCGAATCCCGCCTATGTGGCCGCCTACGGATCCTCCGTTCCGGAGATCATCGGGAAAAAATGCCACGAATTGTCCCACCATTCCCCTGTGCCCTGCGAGAAGAACGGGGAGGACTGCCCCTTGATCGAGGCCCGGGAATCGAACCACCATGCCCGGGCTTTTCACATCCACCATTCCCTGGGGGGACGTCTTTTCGCCGACGTCGAGATCTTTCCCGTCCCGCAGCCGGAGGGCCAGACTCCCCTTTTTCTCGAGCGGATCCACCCGTCCGCCATCGGCCACATCGATCCGAAGAGGGAGGGCCTGGTCGGAGAGTCCCTGCCCTTTGCCCGAATGCTGGCGGCCATCCACAAGGTGGCCCCCCAGTCCGCCACCGTCCTTCTGCTGGGAGAGACCGGGACGGGAAAGGAGCTGGTTTCCCAGGCGATTCACAAACTGTCGCCGCGGGCCGACAAGCCCTTTGTGGCCGTCGACTGTTCCGGCCTCCCGGAAAATCTGATCGAGAGCGAACTCTTCGGCCATGAGAAGGGCGCCTTCACGGGGGCCCATTCGCGCAAGACGGGATTGGTCGAGACGGCCGCCGGAGGAACCCTCTTCCTTGACGAGATCGGGGAGCTGTCCCTGGCGCTTCAGGCCAAGCTCCTTCGCCTCCTCGAAACGAACGTCTACCGCCGTGTCGGAGGAATCGCGCCCCTCCGGGCCGACGTCCGCCTGATCTCCGCGACCCATCGGGACCTTTCCGCCATGGTCCGGACCGGAGATTTCCGGCAGGACCTCTTCTACCGGCTCAACATCTTTCCGATCCTTCTGCCGCCCCTGCGCGATCGGCTGGAGGATGTTCCGCTCCTGGTCGCCTCCATTCTGGTTCGGCTGACGGGAAAGGAGATCCCGGTGAGTCCGGCGGCCATGCGTCTCCTCTCGTCCCATTCCTATCCGGGAAACATCCGGGAGCTGCGGAATATTCTCGAGCGGGCCTGGATCCTCTCCGACGGGGAGGAAATCACGCCCGACCACCTCCCCGATCTTCATGAGGCCCCGGCCCCCGCCCCGCCCTCCTTCGGCGAGATCATTCCGCTCGACGTGATGGAACAGCGCTATCTGGCCTGGGCCCTGTCGAAGGCGGGAAAGGATCTTCCGGGGCTGGCCCGGGCCCTGGGGATCAGTCTCCGGACCCTCTACCGGAAGATTTCGCCGGTTCGCCAGCCGGAGGGGGACTCGAGTTGAAGGGGGGTTTCTGGTAAGATCAGGGCGCCGAACGACCCTCTTTCTTCTGGAGCGCACGATGCCCGAAATGGACTTCTGGAACAGCCGCTATCTTGAAAAAAATACCGGATGGGATCTGGGACGGGTCGCCCCCCCTTTTGTCCATCTCGTCGAATCCGGAAAGATCGCACCGTACTCGTCCGTCCTGATTCCCGGGGCCGGGCGCGGGTGGGAGGCGATCTATCTGGCCCGGCTGGGCTACCACGTGACCTGCGTGGACTTCGCGCCCGAAGCCATCGCCGCCGCCCGCGAGCTGGCGTTGAAGGAGGGGGCGAAGGTGACCTTCCTCCTTGAGGATCTCTTCCGGCTGGATCCGGAAAAGCACGGGGTCTTCGACATTCTGCTCGAACAGACCTGTTTCTGCGCCATCGACCCCGACCGTCGGCAGGATTATGTCCGCATGGCCGTCCGGATGATCCGTCCGGGGGGCGAGCTGGTGGGACTCTTCTATGTTCACGGACGGGAGGGGGGCCCCCCCTGGACCACGACCGCGGAGGAGGTCCGGTCGCTTTTTTGCGAAGACTTCGACTTTCTCGAATTCGCCATCACCGAGCATTCCGTCGAGTCGCGAAAGGGGGAAGAGATTCTCGCCCGCCTGAGGCGGAGGCCCTGACGGCATGCGCGACCTGATTCTCGTCTCGGGCGGAGTGCGCTCGGGAAAGACCGCCTTCGCCGAATCGCTCCTTCTCCACCGCCATCAGCAATCCTGGCTCTATTGGGCCACCGGGCGGGCCGAAGACTCCGAGATGGAAGCCCGGATCGCCCTCCACAGGGCCTCCCGCCCGGAGGGCGTCCATACCCTGGAGGAAGGGTTCCGGGCCATGATGGAGTCGGGGCGTCTGGAGGAGGGGGGAGATCTCGGGGACAGGCCCCTGCTGCTGGACAGTCTCGGATTCTGCGTCCTGGAGCTTCTCGAGGAGGAGATCGGACCCTGGATCGAGCGATTCTCCCGCCTGCTGTCCGGAAGGCGGGCGACCACGGTGATCGTGACTGAGGAGGTCGGTCTGGGAGGGGTGGCCGGCTCCCCCCTCGGGCGACGCTTCGCCGACAGGATCGGGCTCTGGAACCAGCGCCTGTCCCTTGAGGCGTCCCAGGTCTACGCCGTCATGATGGGGTGTCCGCTCCGGCTCCGGTAGGCCGGCCGGCATCGACCACCGATTTCGGGGAGGATTCAAACGGTGACCCAGAAAAAGAACCCGCAATCTCCGGAGGCTGTCTCCGGATCGTCCGATTCCTCTCTCCACCCCCCTGTCTCCTGGTGGGCCCGCGAAGTCCGTCCGCCGGACCCGGGGTTCGACGCCGCCATCCGATACCGCCTCGACCATCTGACGAAGCCCCTCGGAAGCCTGGGTCGCCTCGAGGAGGTGGCCCTGTGGTATGCCCGGCTTCACGGCACGGACCGTCCTCCGGCCCCGAAGGGGTTCTGCGCGGTCTTCGCCGCAGACCACGGGGTGACGGAGGAGGGGGTCTCGGCGTACCCCCAGTCGGTGACGCGCCAGATGGTGATGAACTACCTCGGGGGCGGAGCGGCCATCTCCGTTCTCTCCCGACTCCACGGATTCGATCTCCGGATCGTGGATGTGGGGGTCAACGGAGATCTGGGCGCCGTCCCCGGTCTCGTCAGCCGGAAGGTGAGGGCCGGGACCCGGAACTTTGCCCAGGAGCCCGCCATGACGCCGGAGGAAGGGCTCCGGGCCATGGAGGCCGGAATGGAGATGGCCGTTTCCGCCGCGGAGTCCGGATCCACGGTGCTCCTGACCGGCGAGATGGGGATCGGCAACACCACCGCCTCCTCGGCCCTGGCGGCGGCACTCCTTCGCCATCCGCCGGAGGATCTGACCGGGGCGGGGACCGGACTGACCTCCGAGGGCCGACTCCGGAAGATCCGGGTCATCGACCAGGCCCTGGCCCGCTATCGCCCCCTTCTGGCCTCCCCCATGGATTGGCTCTTCGCCGTCGGGGGCCTCGAAATCGCCGCTCTGGCCGGCTTCATCATCGGGGGGGCCGTCCGGCGCATCCCGGTGATCCTCGATGGCTTCATCACCGGGACGGCGGCCCTGGCGGCGACAACGCTGATCCCGGAGGTCCGCTCCTGGCTTTTGGCGAGCCATATGAGCCTCGAGCCGGGCCACCGCCGGATCCTCGAGCATCTGGGACTCGCGCCCCTTTTGTCCCTCGATCTCCGGCTGGGGGAGGGTTCGGGGGCGGCTCTGGCCTATCCGCTGGTGGAGTCGGCCGTCGCCCTCTACAACCAGATGGCCACCTTCGAGGAGGCCCGCGTCTCCCAGGCCGAAGAGGGGTGAGTTCCCCGGAGGGCCGGGACCGGTTCCGGGACCGTCTTCTCTTTGCCCTGTCCTTCATGACCCGCTTCCCCGTTCCCTCCCGGGTCCACGAGGCGGAGATGCCCTCCTTTCTGGGGGCCTTTCCCCTTTTGATCATCGGACTTTTTCTGGGAGGAGTCCTCGCCGCGGCGGACTGGCTTCCTGTCGTGCTGTCGTGGCCGATGCCTCCTTTTTTGACGGCCTTTCTCCTGCTCGGCCTCTGGATCTTCCTGACGGGGGCCCTCCATCTCGACGGGCTGGCCGATACGCTGGAATCGGCCCTGGCTCCCGTTTCTCCCGAGGAAAAAAGACGCATCCGCAAGGACCCCAGGAAGGGCGTCTATGCCATTGTCGCCCTGAACCTGCTCCTTCTCGGAAAGTGGATCGGTCTCCTTCTCGCCACGCCCGGCCCGGCGGCCGTTTTTCTGGCCCCCCTTCTCTCCCGGGGATTCCTTCCCCTTCTCTTCAGGCTCCTCTCCCGGGGAAGGCCGGCCCCGGAGGGAGGTCTCGGAGCGCTTCTTTCCGGGTCCGGCTGGGGGGCTCCGCTCGCGGCCGCCATCCTGGGGATCCTCGCGGCCTTCGGAGCCGGGGGAATCCGTGGCGGGGTGTCGGCCATGATTCTTTTTTCAGGGCTGCTTCTGGTTGGATCGGGAGTCCTGAAGCGGAGCGACGGACTTTCGGGGGATCTGGCGGGATTCCTGGTCGAGGGGGGAGAGACGGCCTTTCTGCTCCTCCTTTCTCTGTAGAGTGATCTCCGGAGAGCGGGCCAGACGATCCGTCAGATCTTTGGCCTTTCCAATTCTGAAGAGCCGTAAGTTCAATATATTCCAGGGAGCAGTCGCCAACTATGACGCTTGTATGCGGCATATTCCTCGCCGAATTGTGATTGTAGAAGGTTTTCTTACGAATGGATGCGCGCGACGAGGGGCGGTAATAGGCAAAGGACCAGCAAAATGCCGATGAACGAGCGAAAAGCCAGCGCCCAGCCCAGAGAAGTGACCAGGAGGCCGAGATAGCTCGTGTTGCGGATGTGCCGGTAAATCCCGGTCGTGACAAGCTTGTGGCCCGGCTGAAGGACGACGAGTCCACTGAATCGATGGCCGAGCACAAAAACCGGATAGAGGCGGAGCGAACCGCCGACAGCCACCATTATAACGCCGAGTGCGCGCACGGCCTCACCTCCGAAGGATAGAAATCCTATCCGGTCTGTGTAGGCAGGCAGCCAACCGCTAAGGATCCCGACAATGCTGAAGAAGACTAAAACCCAGCGATTGCTGCGATCCTCCCGTTGTCCGGAGGTCATATTGCCTTCCGTGAAGAGCGAGCTGAAAGCGAGAAGGAAGACGACCATCGCCAGAGCGACGAGCGGAGGTCGCGAGAAATAGGCCTGGAAACCTCCTTCTCCGACGACCGCGAGCAGCAGATACACCGTTGCGGAGAGAATGGTAAACACTTTGAGCGTGATAAAAACCCTCAACTTACCTCCTTGATCCCCAAAGACTCTTACCCGTATCCCATCAATAGGATTCGCTGCATGCTTCTGATCGTTCCGCGGAATGTCTGCTTCATTTCTGGAGGTCCGCCCGCTTTTTAGATCTTTCGCTTCGGCTCATCCATATTTCAACGATTTGTGCCCTTGGCCCTCGATCACCGCCGGCCCCTCCGGACCCATTGGCGGATAAATGTCGCCGTTCATTTCTGATCGCGCCTTTGTTGACTGTAAATTGTTTTTATGCGAATCAATTTTTGACAACATGTCCCCGTCGGACTATCCTACATCGAGAACGGGTCGATCCTTCGATCGGGAAGAGGCCGTTTCATTGATTCTGGTCCGATGCCGCCACTTACGGGAGCCTGAGATGTCGCGAAAAGAAGCCTTGGTTGTCCTTGAGAGAGAAGAGCCTGTTTCCGAAACCTGGAACCGGGTCCTGATCGCCAGAGCCAACGACCGGCCGACGGCCTGGGACTATGTCCAGAGGATCTTTACAAACTTCGTCGAACTCCATGGCGACCGTTCGTTCCGTGACGATCCTTCGATCCTTGCGGGGCTCGCATCCCTCGAGGGCCGGAGCGTCGCCATCGTGGCGCACTACAAGGGCAAGTCCTTCAAGGACAGGGTTCAGCGGAACTTCGGCATGGCCCATCCCGAGGGCTACCGGAAGGCCCTTCGGGTCATGCGTCTGGCGGAGCAGTTCAGTCTTCCGGTCATCTCCCTGATCGACACGCCGGGCGCCTATCCCGGGATCGAGGCCGAAGAGCGCGGACAGGTCGAGGCGATCGCCCGGAACATCCAGGAGATGTTCGAGGTCGCCGTTCCGATCGTCGCGACGGTGATCGGAGAGGGGGGAAGCGGAGGCGCCCTCGCCCTTGGGGTGGCGGACCGGATCCTCATGCTGGAGAACTCCATCTATTCGGTCATCTCTCCCGAAGCCTGCGCGGCCATTCTGTGGAACGATCCCGCCAAGTCGGCCGACGCCGCCGCCCAGCTTCGCATGACCGCCCGACATCTCCACGGGCTCGGGATCGTCGACGAGATCATCTCCGAACCGGAAGGCGGAGCTCATAAAGATGTGGCGAAGATGAGCCAGACTCTCAAGTCATCCCTTCTGGCCGCACTCTCCGAGGTCGAGGCGCTGGGTCGCGAGGAGCTTCTTTCCCGCCGATACGAGAAGTTTCACGGGATGGTCCGCTATCGCCTCCTTTCCTGAGGCTTCTTTTCCTGTGAGAGCCCTCGTGAAGGCCTTCTTGCTGAAGGTTTCTAAGTCTGTCCCTTGATCGCGCCTGTTGAGATGATGTATCATTAATCGGGAGTGTCAAGGCTCCTCCCGGTTAACCTTCACAACGGCGGTTTCATGATATCCCTTCTGCTCCAATCCTTCGGGTACGGACTTCTCCACGGCATTCTTCCAGACGAACATACCTGGCCGATCACCTTCAGCTATGCCATCGGAAACGCCTCCGGCAGGAAAGGCCTGAAATCGGGGCTCTTCTTTTCGCTCGCCTTCACCCTCCAGCGCGCGATCGGTTCGGAGATCTCCTATCTTCTCCTCTTCTCCTGGTTCACGAAGGAGTCGATCAACTCCTTTGTGAACATGGTCGTCGGAGCGGTCATGCTCTGGGCCGGATGGCAGATCCAGAAGAAAGGACGTTATCTGCATTTTCATCTTCTGGGCCACCATCACGAACCCACCGAAGGCGTGGAACGCTCTCCGTCCGTTTTCGGGGCCCAGCACCATCCTGACATGACCGGCTTGGCCGACGGGGCCATCGGGAAAGCCGCCGGTCCGGGGACGGAGCCCGAGCCCTTTCCCGTGCGATGGGCGATGATCCACGGCTTCGTGGCCGGCTTCGGGGTGGGTCCCTTCGCCATGTTCGTCTACACCGTGGCCGCCCCCCACATGGGCTCTCCTTGGCTGGGCTTTCTTCCGGGACTCCTGTTCGGTCTGGGAACCACCGCCATGCTCATGATTCTCGGAGGACTCTTCGGGGCCTCCCTCCGGACCACCCGCAAGTTCGACGACCATGAAATCGCGGCGATCGGCCTTCGGACGGGAAGTCTCACGCTCCTGGGTGGCGGGGTGGTCTTCGTGGCCGGCGGCCTTCTCCAGGAAGTCCTTCACCTCTATGGGACCGAGATCGACCTCGAAAACTGGATGATCGGGATCATCATGGTCGGAGTGGCCATTCCTGTCCTGGGCTACTCGATCTGGAAGGTCCTGCGGTGCCGCAAGGAGGCGGCTCCTCCCTCTCTTCCGGGGCTGGCCTAGGATGGATCTCCGCCGCCTTTTTTGCGCCTTTCTTTTTCTGCCGGTTTTTTTGATGGGAGGATCCCCCTCGGCCCAGGCCCTTCCCGATCAGGTGCACATCCCCCCGGACGTGGTCCGGACCCTCGGGATCGGGAGCATCGTGGTCGAGGCTGGCGGCGGCGTGCGGGTGATCCGGACCAACGGGGCCGTCGCCCTGATCGACGACCGGATGCGCTACGTGACCGCCCGCTCGATCCATCGTCTGTCGATCTTCGGCTATGTCCACCAGGTCTATGCCGATACGGGGGATCTGGTGGCCAAGGGCCAGGTCCTGGTCACGGTCTTTTCACCGGACTACATCGAGGCCCAGCAGGAATATCTGCAGGCCATCCGGCTTGAAAAAATCAGCGACCGGAGTCAGTCGACCCGGCCGTTTTCTCCGAGGATCCGGGAGGCGGCCCTTTCCCGACTCAAGAATCTGGGCGTGGTGGACCGCGAGATCGCCCTTCTGGAGAAGACCGGGATCGTTCACCGAAATCTCAAGATCCGCTCCCCCCTCGCGGGCTATGTCCTCAAGAAGAATGTCGTCTCCGGACAGTCGGTCAATTCGGGGGACCGCCTTTTCGTGGTTGCCAATATGGACTGGGTGCGGATCAATGCCCGGGTCTATCAGCAGGATGTCCCCTTTCTGGCCTTAGGCCAGAGGATGAAGGTCCGTCTTTCGGGCTCCGGCGAGACGGTCTCCGGCCGGGTGGTCTACATCAGCCCGGTGACCGACCGGAAGACCCGGACCGTGACCGTCCGGGGTGTCTTCTTCAACAAGCCCCTCCGGCTCCGGCCCGGGATGTTTCTCCCGGTCCGGATCTTCGTCCCGTCCGGCGGAACGGGCCTCTGGATCCCGAAGAAGGCCGTCTTCCTGGCCGGAGGCCACCAGGTGGTCTTCCTCCAGGAAAAGGGCGATCTCTTCCTCGTGCGCCGGGTCAAGGTCGGCACGTCGGAGGGGGGGCTCGTTCCGGTGCAGGAAGGGCTTCGACCGGGCGACAGGCTGGTGGTCCGGAACGGCTTCTGGGTCAAGGCCCAGTTCGAACGCGGGAAGTAGCGGACCGTGGCCAAGGCGTTCTTCCGCTGGCTGCTCCACCGCCGCCTCGTCCTTCTGATGATTTTCTTCCTCCTGGCCGCGGGAGGAGTCTACTCCGTCTTCCGGATCTCCGTCGACGCCTTTCCGGATGTCTCCCCCGTCTCCGTCACCATCCTGACGGAGGCCCCCGGCCTCTCCCCGCTTGAAGTCGAGCAGCAGATCACCTACACCATCGAAACGGCGATGAACGGCCTTCCGGGAGTCCGCCGGGTCCGCTCCAAGACCCTCTTCGGGCTCTCGGCCGTGACGGTGGTCTTCGACGGGTCGAGCGAGGTCTACCGGGCCCGGACGATGGTCTCCGAGCGTCTGGCGACCCTCCAGGGTCTTCTCCCGGCCGGGGCCCGCCCGGTCATGGGGGCGGTCTCGACTCCCACCGGCAACATCTTCCGCTACACCCTGGCCGGCTCGGACGATCTGATGAAGCTCCGGACCCTCCAGGACTGGACGGTGAAGCGGGCCCTCCTCTCCACCCGCGGGGTGGCCTCCGTCCTCTCCTACGGGGGGTTCGTCAAGTCCTATTATGTGGTCGTCGACCCCTACCGGCTCGACGGCTTCCACCTCTCCCTCCAGGACGTGACGCGAGCCCTGGCCAGCAACAACGAGAACGTGGGAGGGGGCTATCTCGACCGTGGCGGGGAGTATTACCTGATCCGGGGTCTGGGTCGGATCGGAGGGCGGCGGGACATCGAATCGGTGGTGGTGGCCGAACGCAAGGGGATTCCGGTTCTGGTCCGGGATGTCGCCGACGTCGAGACCCGTCCGGAGGTCCGGCGCGGAAACGCCCTCTTGGACGACCGGGAGGTCGTCAAGGGAACGATCGTCATGCTTCGGGGGGAGAATGCCCTGAAGACCCTCTCCCGGGTCGAGCAGAAGGTGTCGGAGGTCAACCGGACCCTTCTTCCGCCCGGGATCCGGATCGTTCCGTTCTACAACGAGGGCCCCCTCATCCGGCACGCCTTCCGGACGGTGATCCACTCCCTGGTGGAGGGGGGACTCCTGGTGATCCTCGTCCTCGGGCTCTTTCTGGGACGCTTCTGGGCCTCCTTCGTCGTGGCTGCCGGGCTTCCCCTGTCCATCCTTCTCACATTCCTTGTGATGCGGGGGATCCACCTCACCGCCGACCTCATGAGCCTCGGCGGAATCGTCATCGGAATCGGCATGATGGTGGACGCCTCGATCGTCATGGCCGAAAACATCGAGCGCCTCTCCGTCCTGATGCCGCAGGTCTCCCGGGAGGAGCGAATCGTCCAGGCGGCGGCCGAAATTGTGAAGCCGGTCTTCTTTGCGATCATGATCATCGTCGTGGTCTTCATTCCGATTCTTCTCCTGCCAGGGATGCCCGGCAAGATGTTCGCCCCCATGGGACTGTCGATCATCGTGGCGCTGCTTCTCTCCCTCCTGGTGGCCCTCTCCTTCGTGCCTTCCCTGATGTCCATCGATCCGTCCCGACACCCCGGAGCCCACGGGGAGCGTCTGACCCGGGCCCTCGAGAGACTCTATTCCCCCGTTCTCGACAGGATCCTGGCCCACCGGGTCTGGGTCCTCCTGTCGGGGGTGGCGGCCATTTCCCTGGCGGCCTTTCTTCTCGCGCGGACCGGAACGGAGTTCATCCCCGTTCTGGACGAGGGGTCGGTTCTGATCATCGCCGATCTCTGGCCGTCGGCCTCGCTCTCGGAAACGACCGAGGCCAGCCGGGTCATCGACCGGATCGTCCGGAGCTATCCCGAGGTGGTCCTCACCCAGTCCCGGATCGGACGGGCCCAGTCGGGGACCGACACCGACGTGACGAGCCACATGGAGATCTATGTCCAGCTCAAAAAGCGGACATTCTGGCCCAAGGGGATGACCAAGCGGCGGCTGGTGGCGGAGATGAGCCGCCGTCTCAACGAGACCCTCCCTTCGGTCTCCTTCGACTTCAGCCAGCCCATCGAAGAGCGCATCGACGAAATGGTGTCGGGAGCCAAGGCCCAGGTGGCGGTCAAGGTGTTCTCGGACGATCTCGACCTCCTGACCTCCTATTCGGGACGGCTGGCCGCTCTCATCCGGACGGTGCGCGGGACCCGCGACGTGACGGTCCAGCGGATCACCGGCCAGCCCTACATCGACATCCGGATCGACCGCCAGGCGATCAGCCAGTACGGACTCAACGTCTCGGACGTGCTTCGGGTCATCCGGATGGGGATCGGCCCGGAGGGGCTCACGACGACGATCCTCAACGGCGTCCGCCGGATCCACCTCCATGTGCGCTTCCCCCGGGAGATCCGGAACTCGGTGGCCCGCATGAAGACGATCCTCCTGACGACCCCCCGGGGGGTCTCCGTTCCCCTGGGCCAGCTGGCCCACTTTTCCGAGGAGACCGGCCCCTTCCGGATCTATCATGAAGGCGGGAGCCGCCTGATCATGGTCCAGTTCAACATCTCCGACCGGGCCACGAGCCATGTGGTGGCGGAGGTCGAACGGAAGGTGGCCGCCCGCCTGGCACCCCCCCGGGGTCTCCACCTGTCGGTGGGGGGAGAGTTCGAAAACACCAACCTGACCATGGAGCGTCTCCGCCTCCTGGTCCCGGTGGTGCTGCTGGTGATCTTTCTTCTTTTGATGTGGAACTTCGGGTCTCTTGGGTATACTCTCCTTATTCTCCTCAACATTCCCTTTTCTCTTGTGGGAGGGGTGGTGGCCCTCAAGCTCTTCGGCGAGTATCTGAGCATTCCCGCTTCGGTGGGCTTCATCGCCCTTTTTGGCGTGGCGATCCAGAACGGGGTCCTCCTCCTTTCCTTCGCCAAGGAGGAAGAAGGAAAGGGGCGCTTCCCCCGGGAGGCGATCCGGTCGGCGGCCCTCCGGCGGATCCGGCCTGTGCTGATGACGGCCCTGGTGGGGGCGATCGGGATTTTCCCCCTTTTGCTTTCCACGGGGACCGGCGCCAACATCCAGAGACCGCTGGCCGCGGTCGTGGTGGGGGGGCTTGTCAGCTCGACGGCCATGACCCTTCTTGTCCTCCCGGCCATCTACGATCTGGTCTTTTCGAGACGGCGGCCCACCCTTCCGGGGAAGGGGGACGCGCTCCTTCCGAAAGGGATTCCATGATACGGGTGCTCGTGATCGAATGTCTGCTGGGAGTGATCGGCGGGGCCATCGCATTCCGCCTCGCCTGGGCGACCTCCCGAAACCGGGTTCTCTCCTGGGGGGTGGTTCTTGCGCTGGCGGTTTTGGCTTTTTTCCTTTTTCCGGACCACCCGGACCGCTGGATGGTCCGGGAATTCGGGGGCGTCCCGGGATCCCCGACTCCCGGGCCCCTGGTTCGAGCGCTCCACGGGTTCTGTCCATTGGCGGGGGCCGGACTTTCCTGGATGGTCCTCCTCGGCAGGATCAGGGCGGGGCTTGAGGAGGAGCGCCGCTTCAAGGACTTTCCCTGAGCCCTGCCCTGCGTCCGGTGGCCCTGTTTTCCGGCGGGGTTCTTTCGATCTTTCCAAAAAGGCGGAAATCCGGGTAGAATGAAAGAATGACCGGGGTTTCCCCAGATCGGGCGATCTGGGGAAGAGTCGGTTTTCGCACCTTTTCAAAGGAGGTCGCTATGAAAAAGGGAATTGTGTCTTTGGCTCTCGCACTGGCTCTTGTCTTCACCGTGGGGCTCCTTTCCCCGGCGACGGCGCGGGCCGACATGCATCATCACGGCATGATGCATCACGGAGGTCCCATCGCCTTCTACCTGATGAACCAGGACCGGCTGGGGCTGACGCCGGACCAGGTGAAGAAGCTCTCGTCCCTCAAGATCGACTTCATGAAGACCATGATCATGGAGAAGGCCCGCATCCATGTCCTTCACATGGAGACGATGGCGCTCATGATGCACCACCGGATCGATGTGAACAAGGCCAAGAGCAACATGGACCAGATTTTAAAGCACAAGCGGATCCTCATGCACGCCTATCTGACCATGATTTCCGGGGCGCACCGTGTTTTGACCGCGGATCAGTTCGCGACGGCCAAGAAACTGTGGCGGCAGATGATGATGATGCATCATGGAATGATGATGCCGCATCCGATGGCGCCGCACCCGGGCATGTGAGGCCTTCTTGAATCCTGACGCACCTTTCGGCCGAACCGGAGAGCCTTTCCGGTTCGGCCTTCACGTCTCGGTCGCCGGGGGCCTCGACCGGATCTTCGGGCGCGGAGAATCCCTGGGCGTCAACGCGGTCCAGATCTTCTCCCACTCTTCCCGGAGCTGGGAGTTCGACCTGCCGGACGCGGACTCCCTTGCCGCCTACCATCGCGCAAGGAAGGCGTCGTCCGTTTCCCGCGTCTATGTTCACGCCAGCTATCTCATCAACATCGCCTCCGAGGATCCGGTCGTCGCGGAAAAATCCAGGGTCACCCTCGAAAAGGAGCTGCGGACGGCGGACCTTCTCGAGGCAGATGGTCTCGTGCTTCATCCCGGATCGGCCCGGGGAGGGGACCGGACCGCCGCCGTCCTGAGGGCCTCCCGGATCATCGGGGAGGTTCTCGAGGGACTTCCGGACCAGCGGACGCCCCTTCTTCTCGAGAACACGGCCGGGGCAGGGAGCATGCTGGGGTCCCGTCCGGAGGAGATGGCCGCCCTCTTTGCAGGGGTTGGCCATTCCGACCGCATGGGGCTCTGCCTCGACTCCTGCCATCTGTTCGCCGCCGGCTTCGACCTTTCCGGGAGAGAGGTTCTCGACCGCATCGTGGGGGCCTTCCTCGAAGGGGCGCCTTTCGGCCGACTCTCCCTTTGGCATCTGAACGATGCCCTGTTCGGCCTCGGGTCCGGCCGGGACCGGCACGCGGGGCTCGAGGAGGGCCACATCGGGGCCGATGCCCTTTCCCGGATCGTCGCCATGGCCAGGGGCAGCGGGGTCCCGCTGATCCTCGAGACACCGAAGGGGGAGGGAGAGACGCTCGACCGGCTCAATCTCCGGAGACTTCATGGCCTGGCGGGCTTCCCCGTTCCGGAACTCCTGCGCGATGCCGGTTAAGAGGATCTTCCTGTTCCTGACGGGATTCCTTGTGACGGTCCAGGACTTCACGGTGATGGTCGGAAGGTCCTTCCGGTACCTGTTCGTCCATTTCCGGCTGCGGGAGAGCCTTCTGGAGATGGACCGACTGGGGGTGGGGTCGATCCCCATCGTCTTTCTCGCGAATCTTTTCGCGGGTCTCGACATGGCCCTCCAGTTCAGCGTCGTCATGGCCCCCTACGGAGCCTCGAACCTTCTGGGCCGGGTCGTCGCCACCTCCATCATCCGGGACATGGGACCGGTTCTGGCCTCGCTCGTGATGTCGGCCCGGGTCACGGCCGGCATCACCTCCGAGCTCGGCATGATGGCCACCACCCAGCAGATCGAGGCCCTTCTGGTCATGGGGGTCGATCCGGTCGACCGGCTGATCGCGCCCAAGATCCTGGCCGGAATGGTCATGCTTCCGGTCCTTTCGGTGGTGGGGGACCTTCTGGGAGTGCTGGCGGGACTTATGGTGGCGGAGTTCGGGGCCCATGTTCCGGGGCCCCTCTACTGGTCAGGAGTGCGCTCGGCCCTGACCCTTCCCAACCTGGTGAACGGAATGCTCAAGCCGTTCGTCTTCGGCTTCATCCTCGTCGCGGTCGGCTGCTTCTACGGACTCCGGACGACCGGCGGGGCCCAGGGGGTGGGCCGGGCCACCACCAAAGCGGTCGTCTATGCCGCCATCTGGATTCTTGTGGCGAATTTCCTGATCAGCAAGTTCCTGATCGACGTCTGGGGATGGAAGCTGTGATCCGCCTCGAAAAGGTGACGGTGGCCTACGGGGAGCAGATCGTGCTCGACGCGATCGACCTCGAGATCCCGACGGGAAAGACCATGGTCATCCTCGGGGAGAGCGGCTCGGGAAAGACAACCATCCTGAAATGCGTGCTGGGGACCCTTCATCCCGTGTCGGGCCGGGTCCTGGCCAACAACCAGGACATCGGCAAGCTCGACGAGGAGGGTCTGCTTCGCTTTCGCCAGCGAATGGGAATGGTCTTCCAGGAGGGAGCCCTCTTCGATTCCCTCACCGTGGGCGAGAATGTGGCCTTCTGGCTCTGGGAGCACACCGCGCTCCCCGACGACAAGGTCGAGGAGCGGGTCCGGACCCTGCTTCGGTTCGTGGGGCTCGAGGCCTCCATCGACCAGAAACCCTCGGACCTCTCCGGAGGGATGAGGCGGCGGGTGGCCATCGCGCGGGCGATGGCGGCCGAGGATCCGGCCTTCATGCTCTATGACGAGCCGACCACGGGACTCGATCCCTTCACCTCGAAATCGATCTGCGACCTGATGCGACGCGTCCAGAGGGAGTTCAAGAGCACCAACATCGTCGTGACCCACGACCTGACCGACGCCTACCGGGTCGGAGATCTCTTCACCTTCATCAAGGACGCGAAGGTCATCGCCACCGGGACCCGGCAGGAGATCGAGCACTCGGCCGACCCCTTCATCCAAACCTTCCTCTCCCTCGATTCCTGAAAGGGGGCGATCCGTGAAACGAAGCCAAAACCTCTCCCTCTCCGAAATGCGGGTCGGTCTCATCGTGGGGGTGAGCTTTCTTGTCAGCGCCCTGGTGATCATCGCCTACGGGAAGATCACCAACATCTTTTCCCGCCAGGTGGAGATCACCGCCCTCTTCCGGAACGTCCAGGGGCTCACCTCCGGCGCCCCCGTGCGGCTTCTGGGGATCGACAGCGGGTATGTCTCCTCGGTCCACTTCGTGCGATTCCAGGGGAGACGCTACGTCCGGGTGACGATGCGCATCACCCGCAAGAGATTCGACGAGCTGTCCTCGGGGGCGACGGCCTCCATCCATACCCAGGGACTGATGGGGATCAAGTATCTCGAGCTGACCCCCGGCCACTCTTCCATGGGGCCGCTCAATCCGACCCTTCCCATCATCGGGGTGGAGTCGGGATCCCTGGGCGCGGTCATGAAGTCCGGGCAGGACGTCGTCTCGAATCTCAAGACTCTCTCCAGCTCCCTGACGACCCTCGCCCGGCAGGCCCAGAAGGGTCAGGGAACGGTGGGACGGCTTCTCGGCGATCCCGCCCTCTACCAGAACGTGAACCGCGCCGCCAGCGACCTGTCGGTCCTGGCCGAACGGATCGACCACGGGCCGGGGACGGCCGCGAAGCTGATCGGCTCCCCCGCCCTCTATGACAGCCTCGACCGCTCGGTTCGCGATCTCGACCGTCTGCTCCGGACCGCCTCCAGCGGACCGGGGTTGGCCGGAAACCTGATGAACGACCCCCGGACCGCGGCCTCCTTCAAGGACAGCCTCGTGCGGCTGGACGGGATCCTTGCCCAGATCCAGAGCGGAAAGGGAACGGCCGGGGAGCTCCTTTACGACCCCCGGATGGCGGGCCGCCTCAACGGGGTCCTCGACCGGGTGAACTCCCTTCTGGACGACATGAAGAAGAATCCAAAAAAATACTTTACCGTCGAGGTCCATGTCTTTTGATGCGTCAACGGTTTCTTCGCGTTCTCTGGAGCTCCCTGGTCCTCTACGAGCTCTTCTGCCTTCTTCTGGCCGGCATGATAAGGGATCACCCGCCGGCCTTCCTTCCCTCTCCCGTCCGGGGATTCCTGGAGGGGGCCTTTCTCCTCGCAACCCTTCTGCCCCCGTATCTCCTTCTCTCCTTTCGGGGTCTTCTTCCCCGGCGCCGCTTCCTCAACGTGCTCTTCTTTCTTCTGTATTTCGCGACGGGGGTTTTTCTGGCGGGTTTCCTCGTGGCGGAAGGGACGATCGCTCTTTTGAATCTCCTTTCTCCCTCCCGCTCCATCGACGGAGCCGATCGCTGGGAGGATGCCGAAACCACAGGGGCGCTCTTTTTGCTGACGCTTTTGGGGGTTGCCCTTTTTGAACGGTTCCGTCCTCCCAGAGTTCTTCGAAAGACCCTGGAATTTCCGGCACTCTCCCCCGACCTTTCGGGAACGACGATCCTGCATATGAGCGATCTCCATATCGGGGCCTGGCAGGGAGAAGGGGCGCTCCGGAGAATCGCCGACACGGCAAAAAGCCTCTCCCCCGATCTCCTGGTCTATACGGGGGACATGATCGACCACCGTCCGGAGGAGGTGGGGATTTTCACGAAGGTTTTCGGGGGAGTCCGGGGACGCATGGGAACCTTCGCCGTTCTCGGAAACCATGAATACTGGACCCTCGGGGGCCGGGCCCGCGAGGTCGTGAAGGAGACCGGCGTGACCCTCCTCGCCAATGAGAGCCTCCTTCTCCCGAAGGGGGAAGGCCGGATCCGGATCGTCGGGGTGGACGATCCGGCCGGCGAGGAGGAATGTCCCGGATGCGGCCCCGATCTCGACCGGAGCCTCAGGGAGGTTCGGCCGGGGGAGTTTGTCCTGGCCCTCGTCCACCAGCCCACCCTTTGGGACGGTCTTCTGGCCCAGAAAGCCGACCTGACCCTGTCCGGCCATACCCACGGGGGGCAGATCGGCGGACGCCGGCCCCTCTGGAATCTCGCCCGGGCCTTCTTCCGGTACGATGCCGGATTCTTCGGATCGGGGAACCCCGCCGTGCCGGGACACGCCCTCCATGTCAGCACGGGACTGGGCTACTACGGGATTCCGGTGCGTCTCGGAATGGCCCCGGAAATGACCCTCATCACGCTGAGAGGCGTCGCCGCTTCCACTGTAACCCCCGACCGGTCCGGCGATTCCTGAGTTTTTCGGACGATCCACTTCGCTTAATAATTAGAATATCTGAATATGATAACGATTTGCGGACATCAAAAAAGTTTGGTTCGAGTCTTGCCAATCGAAAAGTCGTTTTGTATACTGGTCCGTGGGCCGAAATGAAGTGGTCCTGGGACGGACTGCTGCAGGTCGGCGTTCCTTCTATTTGTGCCAATTTAAGGAGGGGGTATGGCTTCCAACAAGGAAATTCCAAACGGAACCGCGGCAAAGACGGCGATCATCTCTTCCGTCTTCTGGCTGGCGATGGGGACGACCCTCGGGTTCGTCACGTCGCTCAAACTGTCTTACCCCGACGTTCTCTCGGGCACTCCGTACCTGAACTTCGGGCACATCCGGCCGGTCCACGTCCTGACGGTGATCTACGCCTGGATCTCGATGGCCTTTGCGGCCGCCATGTACTACATGACCCCCGTCCTCTGCGGAACGAAGCTCTGGAGCGAGCGGCTCGGCGTCATGAACATCTGGCTCTGGAACCTGGGGATCATCGTCGGCGACGTCTCCCTCGATCTCGGCATGAGCTCGGGACGTGAGTATTCCGACTTCGCCTGGCCGATCGACATCTACATCATCGCCTTCATCCTCGTTCCGCTGGGCGTGAACGTCTGGATGACCGTTCTCACCCGGACGGTGAAGGGCATCTATCCCACCACCTGGATCATGATGGCGGGGCTCCTTTATCTGATCACCGTCTACTCCATGTCCCAGTCGGTCGAGGTCTTCCACGTGACGGGCCTGAACGAGGCGCTGCTCACCTGGTGGAACGCCCACAACCAGCTCGGCATCTGGATCACTCCGATTTCCATCGGGATCGCCATGTACCTGATCCCCAAACTCTCGGGCAATCCGCTCTACAGCCACAAGCTGGCCCATCTGACCTTCTGGGGGCTCTTCGCCTTCTACTCCACCCCCGGGGCGCACCACATGATGGGAGCTCCCGTTCCCGAGTGGCTCAAGTCTTTCGCCTCGGTCTCCGGCGTGCTGATCCTGGTGCCCGGAATGGCCTTCATCGCCAATGCCCTTCTCACCATGCAGGGCAAGTGGAAACTCTTCGTCGAAGTGCCGGCCCTTCGCTGGGCGATCACCGGAACCCTGATGGGCATCCCCCTCTTCTTCCAGGGCGGCTTCCAGCAGACCCGGGCGATCAACTGGTACATCCACGGGACCCACTGGATCGTGGCCCACGCCCATCTGGCCCTTCTGGGCTTCTCTTCCT
>JAKADN010000107.1 GCA_021820445.1 Nitrospirota bacterium
GGGAGGGGGAGCCGAACCATTCGACGGGGCGTACGCAGGCGTAGAGGTCGAGCTCCTGCCGGAGGGCGACGTTGATGCTCCGGAAGCCGCCGCCGACGGGGGTGGTCAGGGGACCCTTGATGCCGACAAGAAATTCCCGGTAGGCGGTCAGGGTGTCTTCGGGAAGCCAGGTGTTGGCCCCGTAGACTTCGTTGGCCTTTTCGCCGGCGTAGGTTTCGAACCAGACGACCTTCTTCTTTCCGTTGTAGGCCTTGGAAACGGCGGCATCGAAGACGCGGACCGAGGCGTTCCAGATATCGGGACCGGTTCCGTCTCCCGCGATGAAGGGGATGATCGGATTGTCCGGCACATGGAGCTTGCCGTTCTGCATGGTGATCTTCTGACCGTCTTTGGGGGGTGTGAGCTTCTGGTAGGACGACATGGAATTCCCTCCTCGATGAATGGAATGTAGGGAACGTTTTCGGGGGAGGCCGAAGCCGGACCGGGAAACGAACCGTGTTTGTGTGAAGAGCGCCTTTGGGAAGAGGATCGTGGGAGGATGGACAAAACCCATCGATTCGCCATTGATCGAGAGGCCTTCTCTTCAAGACTCCCGTCATTCTGCCGGTCTTGTCCCGACGACATTGTCAGGACGGCAGAAGGCGGGTTCTCCTGGATGACGGACGGTGAATCATGCGTGCGAAAAATGAAGTTAATCGAGCGTATTCACTCAGTCCGATCTTAAACTGAGCCAGTATAAATGTATTTATAGTCTTTTTGCAAGAGCCTTTCGTGTGCGAAAAGACACACATTGGTGATTGTGATAATCGTTATCGTTATTTCATTTTCGCCTTTCCTTCCGGACAAGTGAAAAACGGAATTTTGCGGGATCCTAACCGGAAGAAAATGTCCCCTATGGCGGATCCTCTTCCGGCAGGAAGTGAGGAAGTGTTTGGTCAGGATTGTTTGGATGCTGGCATCCTCCTTGCTTTCCGCTGGACGGGAGGATCCATCATATGCCGCATGCCGAACTGATCAACATCTTTGTCGACAACTTTGGGGAAAATCCCCTCATTACCGAATTCGCGAACAACGTGGCCAACTTCGTCGTCTATGGACTGGGGGCCTTCCTCTTCATCCTGGGGATGGCCCGGGCGGGGTTCGCCATGAAGAGCCACGACGCCGACGGCATCCGCCAGGGAGTCATGACGGTGGCGGGAGGGGCCCTCGTCCTCATGTCCAAGGCGATCTGGGATACCCTTACCGTCTGGGCCGGGCTCTGATGCCCTCCTATCGCCACATCCTGAAGGCGCCCCTTTTGGGGCGCTTCGTCGTTCCCTGGGATCTTCTCGTCCCGGCCTTCTGGGTTCTGGCCGGCTTCCTGTTCGGGATCAACCTGGTCTTTCTCCTGTTTTGCCTGATCCTCTCCATGACCGCCCTCTTCTGGATCCGGAAGACGGGAGAGGGAACGATCCGGGGCCGCCTTCTCTATCAATTCCGCGAGAAGATCCATCGTGTGGGCTAGAAAAAAGGAAAGGGGCCGCGGCGTCGACCGCTTCTTCGATCTGGAGAAGCTATCCGGGACGACCCTGGTGGGTCTAAGCGGTCGGGTCGGACGGATCCTCTCCCTCTCGGGGGTCAACATGCTTCCCCTGGACGAGGAGGAGGCGGCCCAGGTTTACAGAGGACTGGTGGCCCTGATCGCCCACCTTCCCGAGGGATACGGACTCCAGTTTCGGGTGGAGCTCCGCCATGGCCGGCCGGGGGAATGGCCCGGAATCGCTCCGGAGCCTCTCCGCCAGCAGGGCTCCTTCCTGAAGGAGGTCTCCGCGGAGAGCCTGGCGACTCTCTCTCAGGACAAGCGCCGGGACTTCGAGGAACGCCCGGCCCGCCGCAGGCGCCTCTTCATGGCGATCGTGGGATATCCCCCGCCCGAAAAGGAGCGTCTGCGCCTTTCCTTCATGCCCCGCGGGGGACGTGCTCGGGCGGTCCGGGAGGAGGAGGGGAGTCCGCTCACCCGGAGGATCCGTGCGATTCGGGAGGTCGAGGAGGCTCTGATGGCTCTGCTTCCGGGAGCCGGGATGGAGGGGACGCGGCTTTCGGAGGAGGAGATCCTCCGACATCTGGCGGAGAGGGCCAATCCGGGACTACTGCTTTCGGCGCCCTTTCGGGCGGACCGCCGGGGGGAGATCCCGCCTCTGTTTCAGACCACCTTCCAGGAATTTCCGGGGGAGATCCGGGCCTTCCGTCCGGACGGGACGGCCCTCTGGGGGCGCTTCCACGCCCTCCGGCAGCTTCCGGCGCTCTTCCACCGTGAGACCCTGGCCCCCATCCTGGAAGGACCGGACTTCGACTGCGACCTGACGTTGAACCTCTTCAAGCCCGACCGGGCCCTCGCGAGCCGGTCGGTCCAGTCCAACGCGACCGTCAACCGCTTCCTGACCCTTCTTCTTCCCGGCAGGTCCTACCGCCTCGAATCGGTCATTTCCGAGCAGGACGACTTTTTGCGAAGCATCCACGAGGGTCCCGAAGAGGAGAGCCGGCCGCTGGTGGCCAATCTGACCTTCGGGTACTGGCATCCGGAGCGGAAGGTTCTCTCGGAGCGGGGGATGGAGACGGTCCGGAGCTTCGGGGAGGCCGAAGGAGCGCTCTGCGCCCTCGAGCCATTCCGCCAGTGGCCGCTCTTCCGGAGCCAGTTTCCACTCGACGGAGATGCCAACGACCGGTGGGAGGGGATGACCGCCGCCCAGGCGTCCCGCTTCCTTCCGGTCTGGGACCGCTTCCCGGACCAGGAGCGTCCCTGGTTCATTGCCAAGAACCACCGTCAGGAAATCGTGGGGCTCGACTTCTGGAGCCGGGAACTTCCGAACGCCAACGGCCTTGTGATCGGCCGTTCGGGATCGGGGAAATCCTTCGGGGTGAAGCTTCTGCTCTCCCAGTACCTCATGGCCGATCCCTCCCACCGGACAATCATCGTCGAGAACGGAGGGGACTTCGAGCGGCTCGCAGGCTTCCTGGGGGGAGACTACGTCCGGATCGATCTCTCGGGGCGCTTCTCCCTCAATCCCTTTCCACTCCGGGCGGACCTCGCGGGGTCAGACGGACAATACGATCCCGACTGGATGGGATTTCTCGTGGCCCTGATCGAGACCTTTCTCATCACGGCCCACCCCGTGCTGCCCCTCCACCGGAGCATCCTGGCCCATTGCCTGGCCGACCTCTACGACAGGCTCCCGGATCCCGACGCCCGGCCCTGCCTCATCGATCTGGTCCGGACCCTCTTCTCCTACCGGGGGCGGGACGCCGAAGACGAGGAGGCGTCGCTCCGGATGGCCAAGACCCTCGAGTCCTGGGCCACCGGTCTCTATGCGCCCCTCTTCAACAACCCCGCGGGATTCCAGCCCTCTTCCCGGATCCTGGCCTTCGACCTCTCCGGCCTCGACCGCCAGGAGGCCCTTCGCGGGATCGTCTTCGCCTTCATCGCCGGCCTCTCCCTCGAGCGGCTGTTCCGGGAGAAGAACCGGCGGCTCTACTTTGTCTACGACGAGGCCCACCGCCTCATGACCCAGTTCAAGGGGACCGGCTTCCTCGAGCACATGTACCGGACCGCCCGGAAGTTCGGGGGAGGGGTGATCGCCATGAGCCAGTCCCCCGAGGACTGGCTCTCCGAGGGGCGGGAGGGGGGCATTCTCGGGAACTCCTCCTGGAAATGGATCTTTCCCTGTTCGGTGCTTCCCGAGACCTATCGGCGCATCGGGCTTTCCGAGCGGGAGATCGCCCTCATCGAGTCCCTCGACTTCGTCCGGGGGGAGTATGCCGAGTGCTACCTCTCCATGGGGACCCGGCGGGGGGTGCTGCGGCTCGAACCGTCTCCCCTCGAGTATCTCCTGGCGGCCCGTTCCCCCGAGGAGGACGCCTGGATCGCCCGGGCCTGCGAAGAGGCGGGGTCCATGACGGAGGGCCTTCTCACGCTTTCCGCCCAGGAGTGGGAGGACCGATGGTCCGGACAGGAATAGAAGGGGGACGGCGGGTTTTTGCCGGGGTCGCGCTTGTTGTCTTTTTCTTCCCTTCATCGGCCAGTGCGGGGGTTCTGCCCGGACCGGACACGGTTCTCGAGTCCCGGATTCTCTGGGTCGAGACCCAGATGCGGCTCT
>JAKADN010000005.1 GCA_021820445.1 Nitrospirota bacterium
CGGAGGGTCATTCCTCCGAGTCGGTGGCCTGACCATTCAGGCTCCCGATCCATCCCCGTGAAGAGCCGGGGAGATGGCAGGAAGGAATCCCCTCCCTTTCCGCTTTCGCGGCGAGCGAAGCGAGAGGGAGGGGAGGATGTCAACTCTTCCAATAATTTATCGAGATGTTTCATTCCTTATTCCCGGATTTTGTCCGGATCTCCGTCTATGCTTCAGAGGAATAGTTTTGAGAAATTTTCAAATTTCTTCCGGATCCCCGAAATACTGTCCAGATTTGCTGACGACAATGATCATGGAATGAGTCAATCAAGTTATTTTGGTTGAATGTTTCTGTGAATTAATTCCAATACGGGATGCTTTTTTTTATTGTCCCCAAATCCAGACATGGACGTGATTCATGAGACTGTTCTATTTTTAAAATCCTTCATTTTAAAATGCTTACGTTTGTTTTATGGAAATGATTCTCTTTGTCAGAAGATCGTTTCAGGATTTTGTTTTTATGAGAGATGTAACCCTATTCCGGGTCTCGATATTTTAATTGGCATGATTATTGTTAGCTAAATAGTGATACATGATCTATCGGAGGGTGGAGCGTCTCGAAAGACGATGTTTATCTTCTCTCATTTTTTCAAAAATCATCCCTCCCTAAATCCCTCAGTGATTCCGATAGCCGATTTCAGGATTCGTAGGTTCCGAGGACCCAATCTCCAGGGAAGGAGCGGGCCATGACGATACGCCTTTACGGGAACGAGGCCTTGAAGGAGGCCTATTGTGCGGACCGGAATGTGGATCTCCTCATCAACGCCAAATTTGCGGTCGACGATCGAGGAGAATCCAGACCCCTGGATCCCTTCCAGGCCATCGAACTGGTGAAAGGCCGAAGGATCGATCCTGCCGCCCTTTACTGCGAGGTTCCGTCCGTCTGGGAACATCTGATCTCGGGAGGGTTCGGTGGGGGGACCTTCGAGATTCTTTCCGCTCCCCATACCGTTCTTCTGCTGACAAGGGATCATGGATATCCCCTCTCGGAGGGGGTTCGGGGCCTCGCGGCAAAGTCATCCCTCTTTGAGAAGGCCGGTGGGTGGGCCAAAGGCGCCCCGTTGGCCGAACCCGACCGCGACTGGCACTCCTTTGTCAGTCGACTCGAACCCCTTCTTCCTCTCCGAAAAAACGCCTGGCGTCAAAACGAGGATCTCGGAGCGCATGCCCGGGAGATTGCGGCCCTTCTGATCGACCGCTTTGCTCTCGACCCCTCGCTCATCCGGGAAAATCTCCTGGCCAAGGGGGTCGTCACGTACGTTCCCGGTCTTCCGACTTATGGCGGAGCGCTTCTCGATGCCGTTCTGGATCAGCTCCGGAGTCGGCATGTTTCTTCCGAAGGTGGCCTGAACCCGGACCCGATCCATTTTGTCGTGGAGTCCAGCTCCTGGATGGGAGCCTCGAGGGGGGAAAAAGTATCCCCGAAGGCAGCGGAACTCCAGGGGTGACCCTGGCCTCGTCAAGATTCTCAAGGTCTTTTCTGAAAAACATCGATCAAAAATGATTACCCTCGGCCCCGGGAGTCCTCTTCCGCGCGGGGTTTTGACGATCCGGCGGTTTGGCCATTCCGGATGGCGGATGGAGGTTATCCGGATTGATGTCGGGAAGGCTCGGACAGCCATCGTCCTTTTGGGGAGGATCTGGTCGACTTGTTCCATTCATTTATGAAAGGGCTGTCACCCGGGAAAGATCCTTGACCTTGAAGAGGAAGGGGGTAGAGGGCGGGGGATTCGCTGAAGGAGGCAAACGCTGTCATCGACTTGATTCCGAGCCGAGGACCCCCAGGGGGTGCAGGTACCCCCGCGGATTGGATTGACGGAGTCCCGGCGGCGGAAACGAGGGGGAGGCTCCGGGAAAATGGCGGATCGAGGAGTACCGAACAAAAAGGTGTGAATCAGGGAGGAGAGGCTTATGGAAAAGATCCGGATGGACTGCATGAAGAATGGTCCCTACAAGGTGGTCGGCGATCTGCTCATCGTGGATGCGAACGGGAAGAGCGTCAGCGCCCAAGGGGCGACCACCTATCATCTCTGCCGTTGCGGAGGATCCGGAAAAAAACCCTTTTGTGACGGAACCCACGCGAAAATAAAATTTGTTTCGGAGTGACGGCTGATCCGATGCCAGCCCCTCGAACAGGGGCATTCATCATCCGGAATCGGAAAGCGTCGGGCTCACACCTCGAAAAGGGCAGACGGAATTGGCGAATCGGTGCGAAGGGAGGGACTCCGGTGTTCCGGATTTCCGGTCGCATGGACAAGGAGGAAGGGATGGGCGGGCGAATCGTTACGGTCGCAATGGCAATCACGCTTTCCCTGGGCACTCTTCTTCCGCTTTTGGCGCTTCCGGCTCTTCCGGGCGCGCTGGCGGGAGAGGGGACAGTCGCCCTGAAGCTGGGAGGGCAATATTGCAATTTCTACCTGGGCGATGTCAAGAAGGCCTTGATGAAAGTTCCGGGGGTGAAAGGGGTTTCCTTCGATAAATCGGGGAGCACGGTTGTGGTCACGGAAGATCCCGGAAAGGTGAGCGCAGGGAAGCTGATCCGGACAATTCGGGGCGTCCATGGAGAGGCTTGGAGCTGCGATGCGAAAAAGGCGGACTAGTACAGAGGATTGGGGGGCTTCTTTTCGTCTCGTCGCCCCTCGATGGGAGGGAGAAGCCAGGGGGCGAAGGAATCACTCCCCGACATCCTCAATGCGGGTGAAGCTCCTGAGGAGGAGCGTTGCCAGGGTATCCGGCAGTCTTTATTTGCCGGAGCGATCCTTACAGCCGATCGGAGGTCCGACATGAACAGGATGGCCCGAAGAAACCCCATTGTTCTCATCGAGAAGGATGGACTGGTCCGGAATCTCTTCCCCATGGACGGGACCCTGCAAAAGGCTCTCGGGAAGGGCTCCGGAGTCCGGAAAACGCCAACGTTGTCCGGCCGATTTCTGGCCGCTCTCCGCAGAAGCCTGATGTTCTGGAACTGAAAGAGACAACTCCATACTTTCATAGTGGAGGAAACAACGACAGCAGGGATTGAGGCGATACCAAGGGCCTGAAGAACCGGCACTCGGGGAATGGAGGAGGGCCAAGGGGGTCAAGGGCGTCTCCACCGAGGCGCATTGTCACCTGAAGGAGGAAAGAGACGATGATCAGGCTCAAAGGGCGAGAGGCCCTTCTTTATGCGTATTATGCCATTCTCTCCCGGGAAACCGGGCCGGATCCTTTCCCCCGATTCCTGGCAGAGGGAGACGAGGGGCGCTTCCTGGAGCCGGAAGAGATTCTGGCGGGAATCGGCCATGGCCGAATCAAAAGAGAGTCCCTGTTTTGCGACATTCCCTCGGTCTGGGATCTCCTTCTTGAGGCCGAAGCGGAAGGCTCTCTTGTCATGCACCCCTCCCGGAATACGGTTCTCGTCTTCACTGCGTCCCACGGGGCCGACCTGGGAGACGGCGTCCGGGGCTTCGCCATCCATGCCGAGGTCTTTGAGCACGCCTCCCTGCAGGCGATGCAGACACCGGTCGAGAATCGCGACTACGACTATGGCAGATTCCTGATTTCGCTCTATCCCCGGATGCCTCTTCTGCGGGGCCGCTGGGAGAAGGATCTGGACCTCCTCCGCTATTCGATCGAGATTGCGCTCGAACTGATGACCCTCTTTGGACTTGATGCCCCCCTGGTCTGGAAGGAGTTCTCGGGCGAATCCCCCGAAAAAGGGTTCACGGAGGAGCATGTTGTTCATGGGGGGGTGCTTCTGGACCATGTTTTGGACAGGATCAGGGAAAAGCCTGTCTCTCTGTCCGATTTGGGGGCGGCTTCCGGAAGGGGGACCTCTCTTCCGGGGCTCTTTTCCAGACCAGCGCTTGCAAAGGAGACGCGATGAATGTGTCTGAGATCATGACGAAGAAGGTGGCCTCCTGCAGGCCGGAGGCAACCCTGGCCACGGTGGCGGGCCTGATGTGGTCGGAAAACATCGGAAGTGTGGTGGCCGTTGACGCGCAAGGGGTTCCCGTGGGAATTGTGACCGACCGGGACATCGCCATGGCGTCCTTTCTGAACCACAGATCCCTGTGGGATCTGACGGTCCAGAATATCATTTCCGGCCATACTCTTCGGACCTGCCGCCCCGAGGATTCTGCGGAATCGGCGGTCGAGGCCATGCGGGCTTATGAGATCCGCCGTCTTCCCGTCGTCGACGGAAAGGGCCGCCTTTTGGGGATTCTCTCCCTGGGTGACCTGGTTTCGGCCGCCGAACCCGGAATGGGACGAAAAAAACCGGATCTTCCGCTCCACGCCCTGGAACCCGCATTGAGGGCGGTTTTTGCACATCATGCGCTGACGACGGCCTGATCCACGAAAGTTAGAAGGAGCCTTTTTCCCAAGGCCCTCGTCGATTTTTATTTATCAGGGAAGGAGAGCGTCATGACGATTCATCTGACCGGATACGAAGCCCTCACCGAGGCCTATTACGCGAACCGGAATGTGGAGGTCCTGCTTCACGCCCGGTTCACCATCGATGTCGACGGAAGAAAAATACCGGTGGATCCCTTCCAGGCACTCGAAAAGGTTGACCGTTGGGAGCTTTCCCCGGAAAAACTCTCCTGCGAGGTTTGCTCTGTCTGGGATTTTCTGATGTGTGGCGGGGAAGGGGGGGACTTGTTCCATGTCCACATCGCTCCGAGAACGGCCCTAGTCCTGACCCGGGAGTACGGGGACAGGCTTGCGGAAGGAATCCGGGCCGTTGCGGTCGCGGGAGCGGTCTTCGAAAGGGCCGTTTCCTGGGCCGTGAAGGTCCCCCTGACCGATCCTGGCCACGATCTGTACGCCTTTCTGGGGAGACTCGAGCCACGGATGCCGCTCGGAATCCGGGAATGGGCGCAGAACGGCGATCTCCGGCGCTGTGCCCGGGAGATCGGAATGAGTCTGGTCGATCTTTTCGGGCTGGACCCGGAGTCGGTCGGCGCGACCCTTCGTGCCAGGCATGTCCTTGACTACGAGTGCGAGGACCGCTCCTATGGAGGAGATCTTCTGGACATCGTCCTGGAGATTCTCCGGAAAGGCGGGTCGCTGTCGGAGCGGACGGGAAGAGGGGGAGGCGACACATCGCATTCCCCTTTTGCCTGGGCTCTCTGAGGCGGTGGAAGGGAGGGGCCTCTTCCGGAGGAGATGGAGAGGATGGGTTCCCCTTCGGAGAGCAGGAAAGGTGGAAAGGGAGCCCGCCGGAATGGTGGCGGATGCCGCCACTCCCGAGGAGTTTGCCAAAGAACATCAATCTGAAAGGAGGTTCCTCATGAGCAGTCTGTTGAAGTGGGATCCGGTCCGTGAGTTCGAGGAGTTCGGGCGTCGGCTGGCCCCATGGCTCGGACGGCAGGGCCGGGAGATCCTGAAGCCGGAGGGGGAGGGGACGATGGCGGTTTTCGACTGGTCCCCTTCGGTGGACGTCACCGAAGGGGAAAAGGAGTATGTCGTCACGGCCGAGCTTCCGGAGGTGAAGAAAGAGGATGCGAAGGTGACCGTGGAGAACGGAATCCTGACGATTTCGGGAGAGCGCAGGAAGGAGCAGGAAGAAAAGAAGGAAGGGACTCGCTACCATCGGGTCGAGCGTTGCTACGGGGCCTTCCTCCGGAGTTTCGTCCTTCCGGAAGATGCCGACCCTTCCCGTGTGACGGCCACCATGAAGGACGGAGTCCTCAAGGTCCGCATCGAAAAAAGACCCGGCACTCCTCCCACGGCCGTCCCGATCGGAGCGTCCTAGAGAGGGAAGGCAATCCGTTGGGACTTTATGTGTCCTCGAAAGCCTCCCTGAACATTCGCGGTCATTCAGGATCCGGAGCTTGTTCCGGAGGAGGACGTGGAAATCCTCGGATTGTCGTATAAAGGGAGCCGTTCGTCCGTCGGAACAAGGAGTACATGTCCCTATCCCCTATCCCGCCTTTCCTTATGTGGAAAAGGGGGGGGCGGGGCTAGAGGTTTTCCAAAAAGAAAGGCCCCTACAAAGGGGCCTTTTGCGTGAGCGAAGAAACCATTGCGTCCTTGGTCCCTCCTCCCACATTTTTAATGTACCAGTCTTCGCCGTCTTGTCAATGTTCGGGCGGGGGAGGGCATGGGCCCCCCTTCGGAGCCAGGCTTTCCCCTCCTTCCCGGCCTTCCGGGTTCGGACGGCTCCGGGTGGCTTCGGTCGGGATTGTCACAAGGCCAGGGAATAGTGTATAGTAGGTCCGTCTTTCATGATTCCGTGGAGGAGATCCTCGGACCAGGAGCATTGTCGGGGCGTGGCGCAGCCTGGTAGCGCACACCGTTCGGGACGGTGGGGTCGAAGGTTCAAATCCTTTCGCCCCGACCATTCGTTTGTCTTTTTTTTTCTTTCGCCAGTCCTTCCCGTACACTGGTCTCCTTGCCGATGTTTCCGCTTGCTCAGACTTTTTGAATGCCGATCATGCCGATGAAGAGATGCGTCCTCCAGATCAAGGTCACCGGACGGGTCCAGGGCGTTGGGTTCCGGGCCTATGTGAAGGCGCGTGCCGACGAGGTTGGGGTTTTTGGCTGGGTCCGCAATCTTGCCGATGGTTCGGTCCATGTGCTCGCCTTCCTTCCCGAGGAACGGCGTTCCTCCTGGATCGAAAGCGTGAGACGGGGGCCTCCCGGGTCCATGGTGGACTCCCTCGACATCCGGAATCTCTCCTCCGAGGAGGTTCCAGGATTGTCGGACCTTCGGGAGTTCCGAATCGAGAGGGACGCTGAATGACCGACGATACGCTGGAAGACGCGGAAGAGCCGGGAGAAGAGGAATCTGTACAGCCCGAGGTTCCAGAAGCGGAGCCGTCTTCCCTCGATGCGGGGTCGCTGGGGCTTTACCTGAAAAAACTCCGGGACTATCCCCTTCTCTCTGCTGAGGAGGAGGTGGCCCTGGCCCGGGAGATCGGGAAGGGAAATGCCGCGGCCCGGGAGAGGATGATCCTTTCGAATCTCCGTCTGGTCGTGCTGATCGCCAAGCGGTATGTGGGTCGGGGGCTCGCCTTCTCCGACCTGATCGAGGAAGGGAACATCGGCCTCATGAAGGCGGTCGACCGATTCGATCCGGAGAAGGGCTTCCGGTTCAGCACATACGCGTCCTGGTGGATCCGCCAGGCGATTGAACGGGCCGCCATCAACCAGGGCCATCTGATCCGACTGCCCGTCCATATGATGGAAAAGGTCAACCAGTACCTCTCCCAGGTCGAGCAGATGGTCTCCGAAGGCCGGGATCCGGATCCGGAGGCGGCGGCCCGGAAGGCGCGTCTCTCGGTCTCCGAATTCGAGAGCCTTCACCAGGTTCTACGGGCGGCCGTCTCCCTCGATGCGCCGATCGGGGAACGGGACGAAAACAGCCTCAAGGACATTCTCGAGGACAGGGGGGCCGACTCTCCCCTCGACGTCGTGGAAAAAAAGGAAAGCGTTCAGGGAATTTCCGCGGCCTTTGCAGTCCTCAGGCCGAAGGAGCGCCAGGTCATCTCCCTCCGCTTCGGCCTTGAAGGGGGCGAAACCCTGACTCTCGAGGAGATTGGAAAGATTCTCGGTGTCACCCGGGAGAGGGTTCGCCAGATCGAGGCGGTGGCTCTCTCCAAGATGCGCGCCTATCTCGACGATGCACGACCCTTTGCGACTCACCCCGTTCCGGAGGCGCCGGGAGGGAAAGAGCGGGCGGCCCGTCCGTCTATTTGAGACCCCAGGAGATACATGATGGATTTTAATAGCTATGTCCGCACCGTTCCAGATTTTCCAAAAAAGGGAATCCTGTTCTACGATCTGATGCCTCTCTTCGGCTCCCGGGAGGCCTTCCCGAGGCTGGTCGAGCATCTGGCGGCCCCCTACCGGGGCAAGGGGATCACCCGCGTCGTCGGGATCGAGGCCCGCGGATTCATTCTCGCGGCACCGGTGGCTCAGCTTCTGGGGGCGGGATTCGTGCCGGTCCGCAAGAAGGGAAAGCTGCCGGGGAGCGTCCGCGAACTGTCCTATGACCTCGAATACGGGCAAGACACGATCGCCATGCAGGAAGGGGCGATTTCGAAGGGGGAACGGGTTCTCCTCGTGGACGATCTTCTCGCGACCGGCGGGACGGCCCGCGCGGCCTTGGGCCTCGTCCGGCTTCTGGGCGGAGAGGTGGAGGAGCTGCTCTTCGTGGCCGAGCTCGAAGGGCTTGGTGGACGGGAACGTCTCTCCGGGGAGAGGGTTCGTTCCGTTCTGTCCTACAAGGTTTAGGCCAAGCGATGAATACCTGGCGGTATTTTGTCGTTCATGTCGTTTATCTGAAAGATTTTTCGGAGATCGAGCCCCTCGTGGCTCCCCATCGGAGCTTTCTTGACGGGTGCGTGACGGAGGGCTCTCTTCTTTTTTCTGGCCCGCTGGTTCCTCGAACAGGGGGGCTCCTCTTCATGCGGGGAAGGGACAAAGGCGAGATCGAGACGCTTCTTTCCGCGGATCCCTACGCGACAGCCGGAGCCGCTCGCCATGACATCCTGGAGTTTCAGCCGGTCAAGGCCTGTCCCTCATTTTCCGGTCTTCTGGGCGGAGGCTGACGGTATCGGAGCGGAAACGGTGGAGGGACTCTCGTGAGGCGGGCGCTCCTTTCCTTTCCGCGACTCTTTGTCGAAGCGCTCCGCGGCAGTCTCCTGAGCCGCTCACTGGCCTCGGCCCCCTTTGTCGCCCTCCTGTTGGCCTTTACCCTCACCCAGTTCAGCGAGGGCATGACCCAGACCGCCCTGACCTGGATCGCCTTCCGGATCCGCCACGACGATGTGACGCTCGTGGGCCGGATCGGACTTCTCCAGACAATCATTCCCTTTCTGATCCTCCTTCCCGTCGGGGTCCTCATCGATCTTCTCCCGCGGCAGATTTTCATGGCGGGGATCAATCTCTTCAAGGGAGCTACCTACGCCGTCATACCGCTCCTGTCCCTGTTCGAGCCTCTGCGGACCTCTTTCATTCTGGCGGTCGTCGTGGGAACGGCCCTTCTTTCGGCGGGCTTCGGTCCGGCCTTCAACGCGGCGATCCCCGGATTCGTCCCCTTTGACCGCCTGAAGCAGGCCAACGGATGGATCCAGATCGCAGGGCAGGGGGGATACTTTCTGGGCCCGCTTGCCACGGCCGGACTTCTGCTTTTCTTTCCCGCCCCCTGGATTCTGGCCCTCTCGGGTGGCGGGTTTGTCCTGTCGGCCTTTCTTTTCGCACTGATCCCCCCCCCGCTGGACCCTCTCGAGAGCCGCCGAAGGGAGGAAAAGGGCAGGGATCGCGCCGGCGCCCACTCCGGGGAGTCCCCCGCTGCCAGGGCCGGGAGCCCCGGGATTCTCCATTCGGCAGGACTTTTGTTCCGGAGTCCGGTCCTTTTGCTGTCGGCGCTGCTCCTCATGATCTTCGCCCTCTTCAATGCCCCCATGTCCCTCGTCTTTCCCCTCCTCTCCTCCCAGGTCTTCCGGATGCCCCCCTCGTTCTACGCCCTTCTCTCCGGAGCCTACTTTCTTGGCTCCTTTCTCGGGGGAATCCTCCTTCTGGGGCGCCGTCTTCCGGGGCACTTTCCCTTGGTGCTTGGGGGGATGCTGGCCGCCTCTGTCGCCTTCCTCATCCTTCCACACCAGTCCTGGCCGGGCTCCGGTCTCCTGCTCCTTCTTCTCCTCGGGACCGGCCTTTCCTGGGCCCAGCCGCTGGCCACCGCACGGATCCAGCAGATCGTTCCTGCCCGGGCCCTGGGCCGGGTTCTGGCTGTGGTGATGACCCTCTTCCTCCTGGCGGCCATCGTGGGGATCCAGGGGGGGACGGTTTTTCTTCATCGCCACCCGGTCTCCGAATTTCTTCGTCTCGAAGGGGAAGGCCTGATGTCCGTCACGGCAATCCTGTTGCTTTTGGTAACACTTTTTCGCGCCAGACTGTCCTAGAGGGATACGGATTCCGATTCCTCGCAGGGGAGTTTTCTGGGGACACCATGGGAAACGGAGCTCCTGCCGGTTGGCCCAAGTTTTGCTATTTTCTCAATGGAAAATGATCCGTTCTGGATCGGGTTGATTGAAAATGGCTGGGTCGTAGGGGGAGAATCGGGATCATGTCCTTTATCGCCAATATTCGCGACTCAAGGGATCTTCTCGTCGAGCGCAATTTTGGGCTCCTGCTTCTGGGACAGCTGGTCTCCCAGTTGGGGGAGAACCTCAACAAGGTGGCCCTTTTCTGGTTTGTCTACCTCTTCACCCATAGCCCAGAGGCGATGATCGTCGTGGGGGTGCTCCAGACCCTGCCCCCCATGCTCTTCTTCTGGGCCAACGGCGTCATGCTGGACCGATGCTCGAAGCGGAACGTCATGATCGCCGTCGATGCCGTTCGCGGTCTGCTCGTCCTTCTGGTCCCCGTCTTGTATGCGATGCACCATCTCTCCCTTCCTGTCCTCTATCTGCTGGTTTTTCTCATTGCGACGGCCAGCGGGATCTTCGGTCCGGCCCTCTATTCGGCCATCCCTCTCATGGTTCTCGAGCCCCGGAGGGTGGCGGCGAACGCCCTGATGCAGACCACCGGGCAGGTGGGGATCCTCGTTGGTCCGCTTCTGGGGGGGCTTCTGTCGGCCCTCTACAATCCGGTCTTCGTCATGGTGGCCAACGGGGCGACCTTCCTCGTCTCGGCCCTTTTCCTCCTCTTCATCCGGATTCGGGAGAGCGGGGAGCGGGAGGGGACTCATGCCGCAGGGGTGGCGGGCATCCTCCAGGAGGTCTCCGAAGGGGTGCGCTTCGTCTTTTCCGGCGACCGTCTTCTTCTGGGGCTCTTCGTCATCATGACCCTCTACGGCCTGATCACCGGTCCGGTGACCATTCTGCTTCCGGTCCTCTCCCGAGTCATCCTGCACGCGGGCTCCAAGGGATTCGGCATGCTGCTGTCCTCCTATGGGGTGGGGATGCTCCTCGCCTCCCTGGCCCTGACCGTCAGGCCCCCCCAAAATCTCTTCCGGTGGATCGCGGGAGGATTCCTGGCGGGCGGGGTGCTGATCCTGCTCCTTTCGGCCTCCCGGGCGATGCCGGTGGATCTTTTCCTGATGGCCCTCTTCGGGATGGGGGTCTCGGTGGTGAACCCGCTCGTCCACACCCTTCTCCAGAACCATGCTCCCTCCCGTCTTCTCTCCCGGGTTCTGACGACCATGAGCCTGGGTTTTCTCGGGGGAGCGATCCTTGGGATGGTCGGACTTCCCTCCCTCGTGACGGTGGTGGGCATCCGGACCGTCCTGATGCTTCTCGGCGCCGTTCTCGTCCTGTCCTGGGGAGCCGTTAATTTGATCGAGGCCGGGCATCGCTCGGGCTCAGGCTTCATCCGGCCCCTTCCGGGATTCCTGGCGGCCGCAGTCGGTTTGTCGACCTCGGGCGCAATGAGCCCGCGAAAGGAGAACAGAGAGTGAGAATCGCCCTGGTTTCGACCCCGTTTGTCAGCGTTCCTCCCAAAAAATATGGAGGAACGGAGCTTTTTCTCTACCATCTGGCCGAAAAGCTGATCGACCGGGGTCATGAAGTCGTTCTATTTGCCACCGGTGACTCCCGGACGCGGGCCTATGTCGAATGCGCCTTTCCCTCCGCCCGCTGGCCGATCGTTGCCCGCGACGAGCAGATCCATCTCGCCTTTTCCGCAAAGAGGATCATGGAGCGGGGAGACATCGACATCGTCCACTGGCAGTCGCCGGTGGCCGTCCCCTATGCCTCCATCACCAACGTGCCTGCCGTCGTGACGCTCCATCATTCCCGAACGCCCGAGTTCTCGGAAATCTATCGCCATTATCCCGAGAACCATTACGTGGCGATCAGCCACTCCCAGAAGGAGCAGGAAGTTCCCCTCGTCCGATTTTCCGTCGTCCATCACGGTCTCGACCCCGCAGCCTATCCTCCCTCCTTCGAGCCGGGGACGCATGCGGCCTTTCTGGGCCGTCTGGCACCGGAAAAAGGCCCGGACAGCGCCTCTCGGGCCGCCATCAAGGCCGGTCTTCCCCTCCACATCGGAGGGGCGGTCCATCCGTGCGACACCTGGTTCTATAACGAGACCCTCCGCCTCCTTCTCCAGAATCCTCTCGTCAACTGGCTGGGTCAGGTGGACCATCTCCAGAAGGTGGCCCTTCTCCAGGGGGCCCGGGCCCTCCTCGTTCCGATCCGATGGGAGGAGCCCTTCGGCCTGGTGATGATCGAGTCGATGCTCTGCGGGACTCCCGTCATCGCCTTCCGGAGAGGGTCCGCCACCGAGCTCGTGGAGGACGGGGTGACCGGATATCTGGTGGACAGCGAAGCCGAAATGGCGGAGGTTCTGGCCGGAAAGGTCGCACAGATCGACCGGCGGGCCTGCCGTGCCCGGGCGGCGGAGCTCTATTCGACGGAGGTGATGGTGGACGGCTACGAAGCCCTCTACCGTTCCGTTCTTCGGGAGTCGCGCGGAGGGACGCCCGGTGTTCAAAGAGAGGGAGCCTCCCGGACCGGATCGCTGAACGGCAACCTGATGGAGGGAGTCCGCTGATGGCCTCGATCCTCTCGTCCCTTCCCGGAATTCCGTTCGGGAATTCGGAGCGCACCCGCGAATGCCGGAACTCCGACGATATGGTCGATTTCTATCGCCGCGAGTTCGGACGGGCCCCCCTGCTTGTGCTGACGAACCGGGAGCCGATCGTCTGGGAGGGAGCCGGAACCCTTTCATGTCCTCCGGGAGGGGTGAGTTCGACGATCCATCGTCTCCTTGGACAGGTGGGGGGCGAGTGGATCGCCCTCCGGGATTCGGCCGGTCCCGATCTGTTGCGTGTTCCGCCTCCCCGTGAGTCTCCGGAATCTCCTGGCTATCTTCTTCATCGGCTCTCCGTGCCCCGGGAATTGCGGGACGCGCATTATGCCGGTTTCTCGAACGGGGTTCTCTGGCCGTTCTTCCATGCGGACCCGGAGCGGATCGACGCCTCGCCCGATACCTTTTCCGCCTATGTCCAGGTCAACCGACGGATGGCCGGAAAGGTGGTGGAGTCGCTCACGACCCTGTCTCCGGGAGCCGTCTGGATCCACGACTACCAGCTGGCCCTGGTGGCCCGGGAGATCCGGCGGATGGCCGGCGACCACCTTCCCCCCCTGGCCTTTTTCTGGCACATTCCCTGGGTCGACATTCCGACGTCGGAGGGGCTCCCCTGGCTCTCCGAGCTGGTTGACGGACTCCTCTGCCACGACCGGATCGGCTTCCAGACGGAAGGATATCGCGAACGCTTCCTGGAGACGGTCCGTCTCATCCACGGGTCCCGAGCCTCCTGGGACGGCGAACGGCTCTCCGTCCTCACGGAAGGAGGACTCAGGACTCTTTCCCTGGGCGTCTATCCCGTCTCGATCGATCCTTCCCACTTCGACCGTCTTTCCAGGGATCCCGAGGGAATACGGGGGGCCCGGGAGATTCTTCGCGAAGCGGGGCTCCTCGATTCCGGAGAGGAAATCGCTCCCTATCTCATTTCCGTCGAGCGGATGGATTACTCCAAGGGATTCCTGGAGAGGGTCGAGATCCTGGAGGAGTTCTTTACCCGCTACCCCGAACGGATCGGAGCCCTGTCCCTTCTTCAGGTGGCCCCTCCCAGCCGGCAGTCGGTGGAGGCCTACCGGAGGTATGCCGGTCAGGTCGAGCGGGCGGTCAACCGCCTTAACGCCCGTTTCGGACGCCCAGACTGGACGCCGGTGAGGACCATCGCCCGCTCCATTTCCCAGGAGGTCCTGGCTCCGCTTTACCGATCCTCGGCCGGAGCGCTCATCACGGCCACGAAGGACGGGATGAACCTTGTGGCCAAGGAGTTCCTGGCCTGTCAGCGTGGAAGGGACGGCGTTCTCTTCCTGAGCCGCCACACGGGAGCCGCCCAGACCATGGAAGGGCTGACCATGATCGATCCCTTCGATGCCCCCCTTTCCGCCCGTCTCATCCATCAGGGACTCTCCCTCGATCCGGAGATCCGGAGGCGCAAGAACGACCGGGCCGTGAGCGCGATCGAGCGCAACAACGTGTGCCGATGGATGGCGGATAACCTGCGGGCGCTCGGATCCATCTCCGTGTCCGCCGGACGATGATGGCTCCCCTTGCGGGAAGGAACTCCCTGACCCCCGCGCTCTTTCTCGACTTCGACGGAACCCTGGCTCCGATCGCCCCCCGCCCCGACGAGGTGCATCTCGATCCCCATGAAAGGACGCTTCTGGAGTCCCTCGGCCGTCTTCTCCCCGTGTTCGTCATTTCCGGACGCGCCTTTCCCGATATCGAGGGCCGAGTCCCCCTTCCCGCCCTCTCCGGTCTCTCCGGCGACCACGGGGCCGTCCGCCGGTTCCGGGATCGTCTCACGGTCCATCCCGAAGCCTTGCGGGCCCGGCAGGCCCTTGCGGACTGGGGGCCTTCGGTCAGGGCCCTGGCCGGGAAGGTTCCCGGAGCGTTGGCCGAGATCAAGGAGTTCAGCCTGTCCCTCCATTACCGGGGGGTGGAGCCAGAGAATCGGACCGGGTTGCTCTCCGAGGTGGAAAGGCTATTCCATAACTGGGGGGAGCGGGATCGCTTCCAGATCTTCGAGGGTAAGATGGTCTGGGAGATCCGGCCTCTCGGGGGGGTGACGAAGGAAGAAACGATGGATTTTTTTCTGGAACTCCTCGCCCGGGAGGACGGAAAAGAGTCTGGAGGCTTCTTTCCCGTGATGGTGGGCGACGATACGACCGACCTCGCGGCCGTCAACCATGCCGTGGCCCTTGGAGGTCAGGGGTTCTGGGTCGGAGATCCTCCTCCGGGCCTCGATCCCGGTGCCATTCTGCTGAAAGACAGTGGAGAAGTCTGGGCTCTCCTGTCGCGGCTTCGGGACGACCTGGAGAAAGGGGCCGACATTCGGTCGCTTTGGGGGGCTCCCGTCAGGAAGGGATGAGGCCGTTCCGCCCAAGGAACTCCTCCAGGGCGCTCTCCAAGGAGGGAAGGACGATCCCGGCCCGGTGGGCCTTTTCGTTCGAGAGGACGGAGAAGGGAGACCGGGGGGCCACCGGACGGTAGGCGGCCAGGGGGATCGGCGTCAGTTCGGGAGAGAGTCGCGTCAGGGCAAAGATCTTTTCTGCAAATTCATACCAGCTCACATGTCCCCCGTTGGTCAGGTGCCAGAGTCCGTAGGGAAGGGGTTCCGTCACCATGCGGGCGATGCCGTGGGCGAGATCCCTTGCAGCGGTGGGACCCACCCTCTGGTCGGAGACCACGCGGAGGGGCTTCCCTTCCCGGGCCAGCCGGATCATGGTGGTGACGAAGTTCCCGCCTTTCTGCCCCGATCCCGATCCGCCGTAGAGTCCGCAGGTGCGCACGATCCAGGCGCGATCCCAGGCCTCCATGACCAGCCGTTCCCCCGTGGCCTTCGAGAGTCCGTAGACCGAGAGGGGCCGCGTCGGCGCCTCTTCGGGGTAGGGGATCTGCTCTTCTTCGTGAATGCCGCCGCTCATGACGTAATCGGTCGAGACATGAAGAAGGGCCGTACCCGCGTCCCGACAGGCCCGGGCCAGGAAGAGGGGAGCGAAGGCGTTCAGCTCGAAGCATTCCCGGACGGCGGTCTCGGCCGCATCGACGGCGTTGTAGGCGCTCGTGTTGATGACGACGTCGAGCTTCGCTCCGGCAAGGCCTGCGAGCGAGGCCGGGTCGGTGATGTCGAAGGAGGGGCGGTCGAGGGCCTGAAGGTCGACTCCTGAGGAGAGATCCGGTTCGGAGAAGCGCCGGACAAGCTCCTGTCCGAGCTGGCCGCGGGATCCGATCAGTCCGATCCTGAGGGAAGAGGGCACGGGCTTGGGTCCTTTCTCTGGATCTGCCATAATGGAAAAAAGGTTGTCCGGTCCCGGACGGGGACCGGAGAAGGGATCTTACCATATCCGCCGGTGGAGGCGACAGGCCGGGCCTGGGCACAGGCCGGCGAAAGGGAGGGCGGAATGCGCTATCTGGTGACGGGCGGGGCAGGCTTTATCGGATCGAATCTGGTTCTTCGCCTCGAGAAGGACCGGCATGACGTGACGGTGATCGACGATCTTTCGTCGGGCCACTTCAAGAACCTGATCGGCTTCCGGGGGGACTTTTTCGCGGAGGACCTCTCGGAGATGGACCTTGTGGCGACCTTCGACCGAAAGCCTCTCTTCGATGCCATCTTTCATCAGGCCTCCATCACCGACACCACCGTCATGGACCAGCGGCTGATGATGCGGCGCAACGTGGAGGGCTTTCATCGGGTGATCGAATATGCCCTCCGCTACCAGATCCCGGTGGTCTATGCCTCCTCGGCCGGGGTCTACGGGGCCAATCCCAGCCCCCAGTCCGAGGACCAGTCTCCCTCTCCCCTGAATGTGTATGGATTTTCCAAGTCCGTCCTGGACAATGTCGCCCGGAAGGCCGCCACAGGGTTTTCCCGGACGATCGTCGGGCTGCGGTATTTCAATGTCTTCGGTCCCGGGGAGCAGTTCAAGGGAGCGGCGGCCTCGATGATCTATCAGCTCTATCGGCAGATGAAATCGGGGAAGGCGCCGAGGGTCTTCAAGTGGGGGGAGCAGGGTCGCGACTTCGTCTACGTCAGGGACGTGGTGGAGGCGAACATCCTGGCCCTTTCTGCTCGCCATTCCGGGAGCTTCAACATCGGCTCCGGCTCCGAAACCTCCTTCAACGTCCTGATCGATACCATCCGGACGGCCCTGGGCCTCGATCTGAAGACGGAGTATTTCGACAACCCCTACGACTTCTACCAGGAACACACCTGCGCCTCCATCGATCAGGCCCGGGAGGTCCTGGGATATACGCCCCGGTATTCGGTTCCCGATGGCATTCGCGACTATCTCGACTATCTGGAGCATCCGGGACGCTAGTTCCCGGACATGAGAGGAGCACGATTGAAGACGCTCCGGAGCGCCGGAGCCGTTCTGGGGCTTCTCCTGGGCCTTCTTCCGTCGCTTTCGGCCTCCTCCGCTCCCTCCTCCCTCATGGGGGCGGGGGGAACCCCGTCTTTTTCCGATCTGACCTCCCTTTCGGTGATCGATCGGGTGGAGAACGAGCGGGAAGACCTCTCCCGGGTGACAACCGAGATCGAGCTTCACTACGGAACGGTCAAAAGCCATTCCCTCGCTCTGGCCCTGGGCCGGATCTCCCGCTCCCTCACCCCCTTCCTTCTTCATCCGGAATTTCCTCCCCAGGTCGTTCTGATCGACGCCGCGAAGCCGGCGGGATTCTATCTTGGGGGAGAAACGGTCGTCCTCACCCGGGGGCTCGTCTTCTCCGGCCTCATCCGGAATACCGACACGATGGCGGGTCTTGTGGCCCTTCTCCTCTCCCGTCATGATCTTCTGGGAGAGAGGGAGAGGCGGATCTCCGCCGCAGGTCCGGCCCTCCTTCTCCAGCGGAACCGGGAAGCCCGCCACGCCGCCCTGATCCTCCTTCGCGCCGGATATCACTACGCGGGTGCACTCGAGGCGGTTCGCGTCCTTGACGCTCTCCGGAGCGGGATGGACTGGAAGGAGACTCTCTCATACCTCACCCGCGAGAAGCCCCGGATCGAGGTCGACGCGGCGGAAATCGAAGACGGGGCGTCCCTTCTTCTTTCGGGGCGACCGGCGGCCTCCGTCCCCTTTCTCACCCGTTTTGTCGACAGCGACCCCCGCTCGATCGAAGGGCGTTTCTGGCTGGGGCTGGCCTACTACCGGGACTATTTCCGGGCGGTCCGGGTGTCCCGGGAGACACTCCTTTTCTCGGTGGATCCGCTTCCTTCGTCGATCCCTCCACCCCCTCGGGAAGAGAGACAGAGACGATGGGAGCGCGACTTTGCGAGAACCATCTGGTCGGGAATCCTTCGGGACAGTCCCTCCTTTGCGCCCGCATGGAACGGGCTGGGCCGGATCGCGTTGATACGGGGCCACCTTCGGACGGCCCTCCGATTCTTCGGAAGAGCCGCTCATCTGAATCCCACGTCTCCCTGGTATGAGGCGGATTTCGCGCTGGCCCTCTGGATGCGGGACCACAGGATGCAGGGGCTCCGACGATGGAACGACGCCACCGGGCAGGCGGGCTTCGATCCACGGCTTGTCTATGACCAGAGCGTGCTGTTCCGGATGGGGGAGCCCCTTCAGCCGACGGGATTCGAAATCGTCCGGAACCTCCCCGGATGGGAGTTCGCCAGAACCCTGTGGGGTGAGACCATCGGGGAAAGGAGAATCCGTCCCATGCCGTCCTTTCTCGGGCAGGTTCTGCCGGCGCCCCTTCTTCCCGGCATGCGGACCGAAGGCGTGAGACGTCTCGTTGGGCTTCCTTCTTCCGCTCCCGTCCATTCGCACCAGTATCTGATCTGGGATTACCGGCAGAGAAACTACAGGCTGGCCTTTCGGGAGGGAGTGGTCCGGATCGCGGAGTTTTACGGGAAAATCCGGAAGAAGCTTCCGGTCTATCCCTGGCGGGCCATTGGGCAGAATCCCGGGAAAAATCCGGAGGACGATCCCGTCGAAGTGGTCCCCTACGCCCGGATCGCCTATCTTCGCTACCGGACAATCCACCACCAGTGGGTGGTACAGCGGGTGGGAACGGTCCTGGACCGCTTCATCGCCCTCAGTGCACGAACGGACACCCCCGGGGGGATCCCCCGCCCGGGGCATCACACCTCATCGGCCGAGACGGGAAAGCCCGGAGATCGGCAGACGACAAACGGAAAGGAGCCCAGGTGAGGGGCAGGAAAAAAAAGGTCTTGGTAGGATCGTTGCTCGTCCTTTTGACGGCAGGCGGGGCGCTGGCCCCGGGGGCGATGGCCGACGGCGGTGAGGGAAAAAAGATCTATGAAGCCCATTGCCTCTCCTGCCATGGACCCCAGGGGGACGGGAAGGGGCCCGGGGCCCGACATCTCTCTCCACCCCCGCCGGACTTCACCGATCGGGCCTTTTGGGAAAACCGGACCGACTCCTTTCTCTTTCATGTGATCCAGAATGGGCTGGGGCCCATGCCGGGGTGGTCCGACACGCTTTCCCCCTCCAGCATCGCCGATGTCCTTTCCTATCTCCGGACCTTCCGCCGGTAATCCGTCTTCAGGAGGGCTTTGACGGGCGGGGGTTCGGGATCTGGAGCTCCGTCACGACCCGACCCCCGACCAGGTGCTCCTTCATGACGCGCGCAACCTCCTCCCGGTTCGTCACACGATAATAGATGCCGTCGGGATAGACCGCCAGGACCGGCCCCTCCTCGCAGGCGTCGAGACAGCCCGACCGGTTGGACCGGAAGGGGCCGGGAACCCCCGCCCGCGAGGCCTCCTCCTTGACGACCTCCAGCAGGGGAAGCGCCCCCCTCTGGAGGCAGGATCCCCGGGGATGGTCGGCCGGACGTTCGTTGGTGCAGAGGAAAAGATGATAGCGGTAGCGGCTCATGGAACTCCTTTTGTGGTTTTTTGTGGCGCTTTTGGGTGATCCCGGCGTTTTGACCGGATGGACGGGGACCTTGTTCCCGGACCGATTCCGGAAAAAAAGATACGTTCTTTGTTTGTCCTCTTGATCCAAAATTGTAAAATCCACCGGTTCTTTCCGGGAGAAGAGGGTCGGTTGGTGGCTGGCACGAGGATCTCGGGTTGCGATTTCGGCGCGTGTTCACCCATTTTACACGGATTCGGACCGGTACGAAACGGAAGTGACCGGTCAGCAATTCAAAATCTGGATCTGATTTTTCAGCAAAAACTTACGGTTACACCTGAAAAACACTGGACACACCGCCGAAGGGCGGATTCCACTGTCTCTTCCATTGCAAGCCCTCCTCACACTCCGCGACCGCCGAGAGGGTCGACGACTTCGCCCGTGCAGGAAGGACCGGAACCCACAGCGTCGTCCTCGAGAAAAGCCAGGGAAAGCTCAAGGGCAATCGGATCCCCAAGGTCGTCCGGGAGCTCTGGTCCTTCCGCTTCATGGCCGATCCTCCCCTTCGCGGATCGGACGGCACCCTTCTTTCGAACTGGTTCGAACTCACCGTCACCGACTGCGAGACCGGAAAGGTCCTCTATCACAAGGCCTGGATCACCGACCCTCCGCTCACCGAAGACTCTCTCGTCGGGCTCGCCAAGGCCGGCCCGGCCCGATGGAAGATCGAAAACGCGCACATCCAGATTCTGAAGCCCGGGGGCTACCGCCTCGAGCACAACTTCGGCCACGGCCAGCGCCATCTCTCCAATCCCTCCCCTCGATGAACATTCTGGCCTTCCTCGTGCACACGGTCTTCGAGTTCTTCGACGACCGCTACCGCACCCTCCGCTTCCGCTGGCTCCCGGGTCGCCTTCTTCCAGCGGTTTGCGAGTCTCCTCGAATGGGTCCTCTTCGACGACTGGGAGCATGTCATTGCCGTCAAGTTCGCCAGTCTCCGGGTCGATACCAGCTGAGCGTCCTTCCCGACCCCTGATTTTTCTCCCTCCGCTGCACTCCTTATCGGGACGATGCTCCCGCTGTCCCGATTGCCCTCATCTCTCCAGGATTTTTCGTGCCTGTTTTGGAAAACAGGAGGAGAACCCTCTTCCCTGATCCTGTCTGAACCGCATTCCGAGAACCTTGATGGCCTCCCTTTCCTCTTCCGGAACTCCGAAAGGAATTGTTTCTGCTCCCTCTCACGGGAGGTTGGGGGACTCATAGCCCCAAACCTGAATCGCTGGAAAGGGCTGGGCCCTCCCCTATCCGCCTTCCCGCAGCATCCGTTCGACCGCCCGGTCCACCAGGGCTCTTCCGAAGGAGGAGAGCGTGTCCCTGCAAACCCAGAAACAGGAATCCACCCGACTGACTGCCCCGGTCCAGAGGGTTCGTCCGGTGAGGGTCGACACCATCTTCCAGGTGAAGCCAACGACCGGTTCTGTCGAAAGTCCCCGGCGGTATTCGTACTCCGTGACGACCCCGAAAAGGACGGCATCGATCCGCTCCCGGGACAGCTCCGTGAGAAGCGCCGGTGGCAGGGCTCCGCTCCGGGAGACGGCGGAAATGTCTTTTATGATTCCGGGAGTCGCGGAGACCAGATACATGGCCCGATGCAGGTCGAGGGAGGAGACGAAAAGTGATGAGAGGGTCCGCCCCGCTTCCGGGGTTTGGCTGAGATTCTCGAAGGGAAGCACGAGAACGCTCTTGCCCAGAAGGGGGTCCGCGGGAGGCGGAAGGCTTCCTCCGCATCCCCCGGTCAGGAGGAGGAGTGTGAAAAGGAGGGCGTTCAGGAGCAGGAAAATTCCGAATTTCGAAGACGGGCGGTCCATCCGCATTCCTTTCTCAGAAAAAGAGGTTGAGGCCCAGCATGAGTTCTTCCGACGGGCCGGAATAGAGGGTCGATTCTCCGAAATAGACGCTGTTGGCAAAAAGGGACCCGTGGGGAGAGACGGGATAGCGGAGCCCCAGGACCCCTTCGTAGGAGGTCACGTGGTTGTAGAAGTCGCTGAACCCTCCGAGCTGTCCGTTCAGGGAAAGACCGTTGCCGTAGTTTCTGGCGACGTTCAGGGCGACCATGAGATATTGCTGGCGCATGATTTCGGGGACGAGGGCTGCGACGGCAGGCGTTCGGGCTTCGATCGTCCAGTCGTCGTATCCCGCCATCAGGTCGAGGGACGGGTCTCGGGCCAGCTGGACGTCCATGTATCCGAATGTGTTGTGGAGAAATCCATACGGAATGGCCCCGTTCTCGAGGGTTAGATCGTAGAGCCAGGCGCTGAGTCCCGCGGAAACCCGGTCCGCGATCTGGAGCACGGCCGACAGGGAGCCGCCGCTCTCCAGTCCTCCCAGCTGGACGGACTGGCCGAAATCCCCCCAGATCATGTCGTCCATTCCCTGAAGATCGACGGTGAGGTCCTGGGACTCGTAGAGGACGTGCCCGTAGAATCCTCCCCGGTTCAGGGAGCTGTCTCCCCCTTCGAAGAGGAGGGCCAGACGGCCCCCCCATTGCAACTCGAAGCCTCCATAGCTCCAGTTGGCGGATCCTGCGGCCCTTCCGGAGGAAAGTCCTTCATATTCGGTGGAGCCGGCCAGAAACCGGAGATTGTCGGCCATGGGGGTTTCGACCTGGGCGTCGCCGGCGAAGACCGCGCCTCCCTGGTAGCCGATCCCCAGGACCGACAGTCCGGACTCCCAGCTGGGCAGAATCTCCGGCAGGAGCGGTTCGGGGGAAAAAGGCGCCTGGATCTCCCCCAATGAAAAGAGGTGCTGGTCCATGGGGACCGGATTCGGAAGGCGATTTCCGGTAAAGGAATAGGTGCTCAGAAGATCCTTCCTCACGAGAGCGTTTTCGGGGTGGTTCTTTTGGAGGTCTTTCAGGATTCTTCGGGCCTTCTCCACCTCTCCCTCACGGATCAAGATTTCGGCCTTCAGTATGTTGAGGTCCATGTTGCCGGGATCGATCGTCAGCCCGCTTTGCAGGGTTCTCAGGCTCCGTTGGAAAAATCCGATTTTCTTCTCGACGTAGGCCTCTAGATAGATGGCCGTCAGGTCCCGGGGGTGACGATCGGCATAGCTCTTCGCGAGGCGGTAGGACTTCGGAAGGCGGCCCTCGCGGATCAGCCTTATGATGTCGTTCACCTCCCGGTCCCGGGACGTTATTCGCGGGAGGTTCGTTCCGGATTCTGGAAGTCCGGCCTGCGGATCCGGAGAGGAACCGGTTGCAAAGGCGGAAGGGAGGTCCGGGCAGAGAGAAAACAGCGCGAGAACAGTCCAAAGAATCGCGGTAGAGAAAGTGGGACGTATGGGATTTTCATGGGGTATTCCTTTCATGGGATGGTCTCTTTCGGGGCCCTGTGCCGGAAAAATATGGGACATGGGCCAATCAGGGTCGGAAGGTCCGGTCCCTCTCAGTCATCGAGTGGATCGGCGGCGATCCGAGCCGATGGGAAGGGGGGAGCCGGGCTCCCCCCTCCGAGTTGCGAGGGTTATTTCCTGTCGGCGTGATGGACGACGGGGTGGGTGCCCGAGCCTCCATGGGAGGAAGACTTGGGGGTCGCATGTCTGCCCGTTTCATCCCGGCGAAGGTCCGCCCGGGCGATTCTGAGAGACTTGACCGCACTCGAGAGCTTCGATCTCAGGGTCTTGATGGCGCTCCTTTCTGACTTGAGCGTCGATGCGGATGCGTCGTCGCTGTCCGAGAGCCCCTTGATGTCCGTCGACAGCAAGCGGCGGTCCTTGGCCACTTCGGCGACGAGCATTTTGACGGCCTTCTTGTCCGAAGCGAGATCGCCGGGCCCATTCCTGTCCTTCGAGGGCGCCGTGGTCGAATCGGACTTCAGGTCGATCCGGTAGGCCCGGAGCATGTCGCGGTACCTGTCCTCGAGATTCCTGGCTTTCTGGAGGGCCAGCTCCTCCCTGAGAAGCGTAGTCCGGATACGGGACTCCAGATTCCGGTTCCTCGCCAGATCTTTCCTGTCGGACGCGAGATCCTTTTTGGTCGCGGCGACGTTGGCGGCCGTCCCTGTCGAGGAGGGGGCGGATGTGGAGGAAGATGCTACGCCGCCCGACTTGGTGGAGGTTGTCGAGGGCGTGTCGGAGGAGCGCGAACTCACCGTGGTGGAAGCAGAACCGGAGGGGGAGGTGGTCTTTCCGGATCTCCCGCCCGAAGAGGCGGTGGCGGAACTGCTCCCCTTGCCGGAGGAAGTTCCCGACGAGGCTGATCCCGTGGAGGCGCTTCCTCCAGTGCCGCGACCGATCTTCGCGGCGGTTGAAGAGGGGTTGAGAGAGGCGAGATCCGTCCTGATGTCCGAAGCGTTTTTCGAAATGTCGGACGCCAGGCTCTTCCGGTCTGCGACCTCCTTCGCGATCTGGGACTTGATCGACGCGACGAGTGTCTTTTCCTTTTTCAGTTTCGCAAGGAGGCTGCTGATGGCTTTTTTGTCGGATGCGACGTGCGTCGAGGATGAAGTCGGCGAGACGGAAGATGAGGGGGAAGGTGTCGTTGCGCTTGAGGTGGAACCGCTTCCCGAAGAGGAAACGGAAGGGGGGAGTGCCGCCGTCGCCGCTCCGGCTCCCATGAAGCCGCAGAGAGCCGTAACCGTTCCGGCGACTGTAACCGTAAGAATGGGATTCATTCTCTTTGTTTTCATTGTTCTCTCCTTGCGATATAAGGTGGATGAGGGAAGTGCCGAATGACGAGGCGACCTTTTCCATCCAGTATGGGAGAAGGCCTCGCAGCCCTGATTGCCATGGAGCATCTTCGGCACGCACTCAGGATAACGCAAACCGATCGCGATGGATGTGACGACAGGCAAGCGTTTTCTTGATCTAAGGCATGCAATTTATTGACATGGATCACTTTTTTTATGGCATTACTTTATGGAAAATATAAGAACCTGAGTGAATCCCAGGGACATCGGCCTTTCCGAAGGTTTGATCCTCCGGCAGCAATTCAAAATCTGGATCTGATTTTTCAGCAAAAACTTACGGTTACACATGAAAAACACTGGACACGCCGCGTGTTTTCAGAATTCTTGGGGCATGGAGACCTTCCGGATTCCAAACTCCATCCCGAATGCCATTTCCATCAAGGCCCAGGTCCTTGTCGAGCGGATCGCGGCGGCCTTCCGGGCTCTTCCGGACGGCCGGAAGCCCGGCAACAATCGCAGGCATTCCCGGTTCGACGCCGCCTGCTCGACCTTTTCCGTCTTCTTCACCCCATGTGCTTCGTTTCTGGCCATCCAGAAGAATCTGACGCAGTCGACCGCTTCGACGACTGGGGACCATGTCATCGCCGTCATGTTCGCCAGACTCCGGGTCGATACAAGCTGAAATGCTGCCCCCTTCCGCCTTCCGCTGACAATCTCCACCGCAACCGACCCGACATCTCCGTCCTGTGGTCGGGGGCCATCGGGTTTTTTCCTCCTTTGATCCTCATTCCCGAAAAAAGACCCCTCGTGATCCCTCCAAGAGCTCCGATCGAGAGCTCTTCTCCCATGGTTTAGCGCTCTTCCCTCCGTCGATACGCCTCCGTCTGGGTTCTTATCCGCCTTTTTTTATCGTCGACTTCCAAAATTTAGAATTGCTGCCGGAGAGGCGGTCTTGTTTGCAGGACGGAAGTGAATTTGCGATAATCTGGGAAGGGGGCCGGTCTGTGTTTTCCAGCCAACCGGATGTTCCCCGAACGCTTTTCTGTCACAGCAAGGCATCTCATGTCGGAAGGCCGAGTTCTCAAAATGATGGAATTCAAGCGAATCAATCAGCTTCCTCCCTATGTCTTCAGCGCAGTCAACGATATGAAGCTCGCCGCCCGCCGCCGGGGTGAGGATATCATCGATCTCGGGATGGGCAACCCGGATCTCCCGACTCCTCCACCCATCGTGGACAAGCTCGTGGAGGCGGTGCGGAATCCCCGGAACCACCGGTATTCGACATCGAAGGGAATCCCGAGGCTCAGGGAGGCGATTGCCGCCTGGTATGCCCGTCACCACCAGGTGGCCCTCGATCCTGACACGGAAACGGTCGTCACGATCGGATCGAAGGAGGGCATTGCCCATCTGGCCCTGGCCACCATCGATCCGGGGGACCGCGTTCTGGTTCCCAACCCCACCTATCCGATCCACGCCTTCAGCTTCGTCCTGGCCGGGGCGACGGTCTGCCACTATCCCATGGTTCCCGGACGGGATGTCTGGGCGGACCTTCTGGAGGCCCTTGACCGGGCAGGGGGCCCTGTCAAGGCGGTCCTTCTCTGCTATCCGCACAATCCCACCACCCTCACCGTCCCCGAAGGGTTCTTCGAGAAGGTGGTGGCCCTGGCCCACGAGCGCAACTTTTTTGTGATTCACGATCTGGCCTATGCCGACATCACCTTCGGAGGCTACAAGGCGCCCTCCTTCCTGTCGACGCCGGGGGCCAAGGACGTTGGAATCGAATTCTACACGCTGTCAAAGTCCTACAACATGCCGGGATGGCGCGTCGGCTTCTGCGTGGGGAATCGGACGGTGGTCAACGCCCTGACGCGCCTCAAGAGCTACCTCGACTACGGGACCTTCCAGCCGATCCAGATCGCCAGCATCATCGCCTTGAACCAGATGGACGACTTTCCGAAGCAGATCGCCGAAGTCTACGAGCGGCGCTGTCATGTCCTGGTCGACGGGCTGGTGCGGGCCGGGTGGGATGTGTCGATGCCCAATGGCTCCATGTTCCTCTGGGCCAAGATTCCGCCCCAGTGGGAGTCGATGGGGTCCCTCGAGTTCTCGAAGCTCCTCATGGCCGAGGCCCAGGTCGGGGTTTCCCCCGGAGTGGGGTTCGGGAGCCTCGGTGACGATCATGTCCGGTTTGCCCTTGTGGAGAACGAGAGCCGCATCCGGCAGGCCACGGTCAACATCCGGAGGTTCTTCGCGAGAAGCCGTCCGGGACTGGCGGAGGTCCGATGATGAAATCCATTCAAAATGCGACAATACACGCCGGCAAGGCCGGAACCCTCCTGATGGGGGTCGCGGTGGCCCTGGTTCTTCTTTCGCCGGGGCGGGCCCGGGCCTGGAGCTGGAACCTGGGGGCCTCCCAGGAGACGATCCTGGCCATTTTCAAAAAAGGGGATCCGACCCTCGTTCCGCGAAAGGGAAGCTCGACCGAGCTTCCGTGCGGGATCTATACCGACTTTGACGCCCATCCGACCGACCGGTTCCTCTTTTACTCCCCCACGACCCTTCCGAGCGGGCGCATGACGCCGGAGTTCCAGTTCGAGTTCCGGGACAACGCCCTTCAGGCGGTTCTCGTGACCGCTCCCTTCCGGGGGGTGGGAGCCGAGCCGACCTGGCGCCTCCGGGACCTCCTTCCCGCGTCCCTCAGGGAAGTCCCCCCCCGCGTCATCCATGCCCCTCTTCTGTCCCAGGCCAAGGGGATCAATCTTCCCAAGGACGCCGTTCTCATCTGGGACTACAAGGGGGCCGACGGAAAGAGGCGCGAGCTCCAGGTGCTGGTCTACAATGCCGACCTGTCTCCGGACTATCTTCCGGATGCCCCGGTCGCGGCCTACCTGAGAGCCTACCAGGAGGTCCTTCTGGACGAAGGGAAGACCATCCCTCTTCCGATGTCCAATCCGTTCATGAAAGAATAGCCACCCCCTCACCAAGGATGCGTGTTTGCTGAACCAGAATGACAAAAATCTCCCCGTCCGGATTGGCATCATCGGCCTCGGGACGGTAGGTCAGGGATTTCTGCGTCTTCTTCTTAAAAATCAGGGGCTCATCCATGAACGGCTGGGATTTTCCCTGGCGCTGGGCGGGGTCTGCGAAAAGAACCCGGAGACGGTCAAGGGGCTGAACCTTCCGCCGGACTGCGTGGTCTACCACGAATGGGAGGTGATGGTCCGGGATCCCCGTATTTCGATCGTGGTCGAGCTCATCGGCGGCCTTGAGCCGGCCCGTTCCATCCTTCTCGAGGCGATGAAGGCGGGGAAATCCGTCGTGACGGCGAACAAGGCGCTTCTGGCCCGGCACGGGGAGGAGATCTTCGGCGCCGCGGCCTCCCACGCGGTCGATCTGGGATTCGAAGCCTCGGTGGGCGGCGGGATCCCCATTTTGCGCACCTTGCGGGAGAGCCTTTCCGGGGACAGGATCCTTCGCATGGCGGGCATCATCAATGGGACGGCCAACTACATCCTGACCCGCATGAGCCGCGAGGGACTCGAGTTCGAGACGGTTCTGGCCGAGGCCCAGCGCCAGGGATATGCCGAATCCGATCCCACCTACGACATCGACGGAATCGACTCCGCCCACAAGATCGCCATCCTCGCCACCATGGCCTTCGGGTCGCCGGTGAACCTGGGCGAAATCCCCGTCGAGGGGATACGGCACATCAAGCCGATCGACCTCGAATTCGGCAAGGAATTCGGATATGTCCTGAAGCTCCTGGGCATTGCGGCCGATCACGGGGACTCCCTCGACATTCGGGTCCACCCCTCGTTTCTTCCGGAAAACAGCCTCCTCTCGGAAGTGGACGGCGTCTTCAATGCCATCGAACTGTCGGGGCAGGCCCTGGGCCCCCTCCTTCTGTATGGGCGCGGGGCCGGGGGCGATCCGACGGCCACGGCCGTGATGGGGGACGTCATGGAGTGCGCCCGGGGCCTCTTCCACAACGCCCGGGCCCAGGTTCCTGCCCTCGGGTTTCCTTTTTCGGGCCGGATCAGGAAGCCGCTCCGTCCGCTTTTCGCCATCTTCTCCGAGTATTATCTGCGGTTCATGGCGCAGGACCAGCCCGGAACGCTGTCGTACCTGGCGGGCGTCCTGGGTGAGCGCGGGATCAGCATCGAGTCGGTCATCCAGAAAGGGCGGGAGAAAGGCGGGTCGGTTCCGGTGGTCGTGACGACCCATCGCGCCACCGAATCCCAGATCCGGGACTCGCTCGCCATTATTGACGCATCGCCCCACGTCACGGAAAAAACGGTCGTGATTCGCATCGAGGATGTTTCCATGGAGGGTTCCCTGTCGTGATGAAGACCACCTGGCGCGGAATCATCGCCGAGTATGCCCCTTTCTTCGGCTCTCCCGATCCGGAGGAGGCCGTCACCCTCCAAGAGGGGGGAACACCCCTGATCCCGCTCGAGACCCTCGTCCGCGAGATTCCCGTTCCGGTCCGCCTGTGGGCGAAGTTCGAAGGCGCGAACCCCACGGGAAGCTTCAAGGACCGCGGGATGACCCTGGCCGTCTCCCGGGCGGTAAAGAAGGGGGCGCGCGCCCTCATCTGCGCCTCGACGGGGAACACGTCGGCCTCGGCCGCAGCCTATGGCGCCCGGGCGGGGCTCCGGGTCTTCGTGGTCATCCCAGACGGAAAGATTTCCCGGGGAAAGCTGGCCCAGGCCATCGTCCACCATGCGACGGTCATCCAGGTGGAAGGGCTTTTCGACCACGCGCTCAGGATTGTCCGGGAGGTGGCCGAAACCCATCCGGTGGCGCTCGTCAACTCCGTCAATCCGGACCGCCTGGAAGGGCAGCGCTCGGTGGCCTTCGAGATCGTGGACCAGCTGGGATCCGCTCCCGACTATCATTTCCTTCCCGTGGGCAACGCGGGGAACATTACGGCCAGCTGGGCGGGATACAAGGCCTACCGTCAGGCCGGGCGCCTCTCGGAGCTCCCGAAAATGACCGGCGTTCAGGCCGAGGGGGCGGCCCCGATCGTTCTCGGCCACGTGGTCGAAAAGCCGGAGACTCTCGCGTCGGCGATCCGCATCGGAAATCCCGCCTCATGGCAGGGAGCCCTGAACGCCGCGGCCGAATCGGGCGGGTCGATCCTGTCGGTCTCGGACAGCGAGATTCTCGAGGCCTACCATCTGCTGGCCTCGAAGGAGGGGGTCTTCTGCGAGCCGGCCTCGGCCGCCTCCCTGGCCGGAGTGCTGAAGCGGGCCCGTGCGGGGGCCTTTTCCGGAGGGGAGCGGATCGTCTGCACCCTGACGGGCCATGGTCTCAAGGATCCCGATACCGTCTTCCGTTCCTCCCCGCCCGAGATCCGGGTCCCCGCCAGAAAGGAAGAGGTTCTGGCCGTTCTGGGCTTTTCGTGAGCGAAGGGGGGGAATCCGGCTGCGACCTTCTGGTGATCCTGGACGGTCTGGCCGAGCCCTCCGGGCCTCGGACGACCCTTTCCGTGGCCAGAACCCCCGCCCTTGACGCCTTGGCCGGGCCCGCCCGGCTTTGCAGGATCGATCCACAGGATGGGGCCCGGGTCCAGGATATTTCGTCGGAGAGGGGAATTGCCCGGCTTCTTGGCCTGTCCCCTCGGGAGTCGGGAGCGCTTTCGCGGGGGGGGCTCCTCTCCCTCCTGACGGGGGACCCTTCTCCCTCGGAAGGATTTTTCCTCGCCACGCCTGTTTCCTTCGGGAAGGATGGGCGCCTCCTCCGCTATGTCAATCCGAGAGAGGCGGAAGACGCCTTCTGGACCGCTCTTCTTAAGCGCGTGAACGGAGACGAGCCCTGGCGCTTTCTGCCGGTTCCGGGAGTGGGCGGGCGGATCGACCGGATGCTTCTCTCCCTTCCCCGGTGGAGCGGAGGGGACGCCGGGCATCCCCCGAGACGGGGGGCCTCCCGGGAGGAATCCGCGTCTGTTCCGGGATTTTCGGAGTGGCTCTCCGGTATCCTTCCTCCTTCCTTCAGCGATTCCTCCGACCCGGAAAGACGGGTCGACGGTCTCTGGCTGTGGGGAGGGGGGCGGGCTCCCGTAAGAGAGGTTCCCTCCGAGCGGTCCGACCGCCTTGCCGTCTGCGCGACCTCTCTTGTCCGGGCCATCGGGCGCATGGCGGGGTTTCGCTCCGCACCCCTTTCCCGGGCGACGGGGGACACCGACACCGATCTTTCGGAGAAGATGGAGCGGGTGGAAGAGGGGCTCCGGCACGCCTGCTCCCGCATTCTTCTCCACTTCGAAGGGTTCGACATGGCCAGCCATCGCCGGGATCCGGAGGAGAAGCGGCGGTTCCTCGAGCGGGTGGATCGGGAGGTTTTCGCGAGGATTATCGGATGGTTCGGGGAGGGACGCTTGACATCTCTCTCCATCACGTCCGATCATCAGAGCTCCCCCCTCACGGGAAACCACGAAGCCGGACCCGTTCCGGCTCTCTTTCTTTCCCGGAAGGCTTTCGGTGGAAGAAGTCCGGGCGGACTCCGCATGACGGAGTGGGGTGTTCGGGATCTTCCGCTGGTCCCCATGGAACAATGGACGAAATGGTCGGACCGGCCCTCCGGAGAGGATGAGGCCGGTTATCCCGGAAAGGATCTATGTCTCGCATTGTGATGAAATTCGGAGGGACTTCCGTCTCCAATATCGAACGGATACGCCATGTCGCGGATCTCGTGGAGGAGGAGGCCCGGGCGGGAAACGAGGTCGTCGCGGTCGTGAGCGCCATGGCCGGGGATACCGACCGTCTCATCCGGCTTGCCCACGAGGTTTCCCCAGAGCCTCCGGAGCGGGAGATCGACATGCTCCTCTCCTCGGGCGAACGGATCACGAGCGCCCTCCTGGCGATGGCTCTTACGGCGAAGGGCCGGATGGCGCGCTCTTTTTCGGGCCGGCAGGTAGGGATCCACACCGACAGCACCCATACCAAGGCCCGGATCGAACATATCGACTCGGGCCGGCTTCTCGGGGCCCTTTCGGCGGGGGTCGTGCCGGTCGTCGCCGGATTCCAGGGGATTTCCCCCAGCGAGGATGTCACGACGCTGGGACGCGGAGGCTCGGATACGACCGCCGTGGCCCTTGCCGTGGCGCTTTCGGCAGACCGCTGCGACATCTACACCGATGTGACGGGGGTTTTTACCGCCGATCCGAACATGGTTCCCCGGGCCCGGAAGCTCGACCGCATCTCCTATGAGGAGATGCTCGAAATGGCGGCCCTGGGGGCGAAGGTCCTGCATTCCCGTTCGGTCGAGTTCGCCATGCGCTACCGGATGCCGCTTCGGGTCCTTTCAACCTTTTCGAAGGATCCGGGAACACTTGTGACGGAGGAAGACAAAAAAATGGAACAGATGGTGGTTTCGGGGGTCACCCTCGACAGGAACCAGGCCCAGATCGTCGTCTGCGACGTCCCCGACAGGCCGGGGCTTGCCGCGACCCTTTTCCGGGAGCTTTCGGACAACGCGGTGATCGTGGACATGATCGTCCAGAATGTGGGACAGGACCACCTCACCGACATCTCCTTCACCATTCCGCGATCCGAGGCCCGAAAGACCATCCGGATCGCCCAGGACGTCGCCCGGAGGATCGGGGCCGGGGAGGTCCGGAGCCGGGAGGACATCAGCAAGATCTCCATCGTCGGAGTGGGGATGCGATCCCACTCGGGGGTTGCGGCCCGCATGTTCGAGACCCTGGCGGCCGAAGGGATCAACATCCTGATGATCTCCACCTCGGAAATCAAGATCTCCTGCCTGATCGACGAAAAATACGGGGAACTGGCCGCGCGCGTCGTCCACCAGTCCTTCGGCCTCGACAGGGCAGAGTCCGGAGACCCCGTCCGTGGGTAGCGACGCGGGCCAGGTCTCGCTCTACGACACGACCCTTCGCGACGGATCCCAGATGGAGGACATCTCCTTCACCCTTGAGGACAAGCTCCGGATCGTCTCTCTCCTCGATGGCCTGGGAGTCGGTTATATCGAGGGCGGATGGCCTGGCGCCAATCCGAAGGACCAGGAGTTTTTTGCCCGCGTTCGGGAGATCCCTCTCGTGAATGCCCGGATCGCTGCCTTCGGGAGTACCCGCAAGGCCTCCAACCGGGTCTCCGACGACCCGGTCGTCCGGGATCTTCTCGCGGCCGGGACGCCTGTCGTGACGATCTTCGGAAAGTCCTGGAGCCTTCATGTCCGGGAGATTCTCGGACTCTCCGAAGACCAGAACCTTTCCATGATCGCGGAGACGGTGGACTACCTCAAGCAGCACGGAAAGGAGATCGTCTACGACGCCGAACACTTTTTCGACGGTTACGGGGAGGATGCGGAGTTCGCCCTCAGAACGGTGGAGGCGGCGAAAAAGGCGGGAGCAGACTGGGTCGTGCTTTGCGACACCAACGGCGGGAGCCTTCCCTGGCAGGTCGAGCAGGCGACGCGCCATGCGGCGGCCGTTCTGGGAGGCCGTCTCGGCATCCACGCCCACAACGACGCGGAGCTCGCCGTCGCCAACTCGCTGGCGGCCGTTTCGGCGGGGGCCCGCCAGATTCATGGAACCATCGGCGGGATCGGGGAGCGCTGCGGGAACGCCAATCTGGTCTCCCTCATCCCGACCCTCGTCCTCAAGATGGGCTTTCCGGTGGTTGGAAAAGAGGCGCTGGCCCGGCTCCGGGACACCGCCGCCTTTGTCTTCGAGCTGGCCAACCGGCCCCTTCCGAAAAACATGCCCTACGTGGGGGACTCGGCCTTTGCCCACAAGGCCGGGGTCCATGTCCACGCCGTCCGGAAGGTCTCGAAGGCCTATGAGCACATCGTCCCCGAGTCCGTGGGCAACCGCCAGCGGATCCTTCTCTCCGAGCAGTCCGGACGTTCGAACCTCGTGGAGAAGGCCCGTCAGTACGGGCTGACGATTGAGGAGGGAGATCGTCACCTCTCGGCCCTTCTCTCCCGTCTCAAGGAGATGGAGTTCGCCGGATACCAGTTCGAGGGGGCGGAGGCCTCCTTCGAGCTGCTCATGCGCCAGTCCATGGCCTCCTTCACCCCTTACTTCTCCCTCGACTTCTTCCGGATCGGGATGGGGAAGGGGACGGACCCGGCTTCCGGCTACGCCGAGGCGACCGTCCGGATCCGGGTCGGCTCCTCCTTCGAGCACACCGCCGCCCTCGGAAACGGTCCGGTCAACGCGCTCGACAACGCTCTCCGCAAGGCTCTCGGGACCTTCTACCCCGAGGTCCGCCACATCGTCCTTCTCGACTACAAGGTCCGGGTTCTTTCCGGGAGTGCGGGAACGGCCTCCCGGGTGCGTGTCCTGATCGAGTCTTCCGATGGGCACCGGAAATGGGGAACGGTCGGCGTCTCGGAGAACGTCATCGAAGCCAGTCTTCTGGCGCTGAAGGACAGCATCGAATACTATCTTCTGACATCGGAGGCCCGCCGGCTTGAAGCCTGAGATCCACCCCTCAGCGGTCGTCGACGCCTCCGTCGAACTGGAAGAGGGCGTGCGGGTCGGCCCTTTTTGCGTCCTCCGGGGACCCTCCCGGATCGGGGCCGGGACTCTCCTCATGGAGCGTGTCTCGATCGGGCCCTATGTGACGATGGGCGCGCGGAACCGGATCCACATGGGGGCCATCATCGGCCATGAACCCCAGGACCATTCGTTTTCCGGCGGGGTGTCGGAGACGGTCATCGGGGACGAGAACGAGATCCGTGAATATGTGACCATCCACCGCGGGACGAAGGAGCATTCCCGGACATGGATCGGGAGCGGGACTCTTCTCATGGCCGGAAGCCACGTGGCGCATAATTGCCAGGTCGGAGACCGGGCGATCCTTGCCAACGGGGTCCTTTTGGCCGGTCATGTGTCGGTGGGGGCCGGGGCGTTTCTGTCCGGAGGGGTCCTGGTCCATCAATTCATCCGGATCGGGCGTCTGGCCCTTCTGCGGGGGGGATCCCGCACGAGCCGCGACGTTCCCCCCTTTGCCATCATGGACGGAACCCACACCCTTCGGACGATCAACCGGGTGGGGCTGAGGCGGGCGGGATTCTCCAAGGAGGAGATTGCGAAAATCGCGTCCTTTTACCGGAGATTCCTTCTCTCCGGAACGCTCGACCGGGCGGTCCTCGCCTCTTTTGATCGTTCCTCACCCGAGATCGGGGAGATCATCGACTTTGTCCTGGAAAGCCGTCGGGGAATCTGTTTTCCCCCACGTCGTGAAACAGCCCGACAGGGGGACGGGATCGAGGAAGCGGAACTTTGACGGAGATCCCTCCCCGTGTAGACGGAAGGAAGGCCGATGACGGCCGAGACTTTTGGGAGTATTCCGTGTGGTTCCGGTCGGGTTGTATTCTGCCCCTAAAAACGGTTGACATATCCGGCACTTCTTCGTATCATTATCATCCGAAATAAGGAGGTTTCCTTTGAATCGTACCGATATCGTCGAGTATACGCGAAATCATGGGGGGGGCGCGGGCCTGCCCCGGAAGACTGTGCGCGAGGCCCTGGACTTTGTGATCGAAGAGATCACCCAGGCGGTCCTTTCGGGTGAATCCGTGAAGCTGACCGGATTCGGAACCTTCGAGGTCCGAAAGCGTGAAGACCGGCTCGGTCGTAACCCGAAGACGGGAGAGCCCCTTCTTATCAAGAGCCACCGCGTTGTCGTCTTCCGTCCCACGCGCCATTTTTGGGGAGAGGAAGAGGCTCCGAAGAAGACCTCCTCGTCCCGCAAAAAATCCGTTTGATCGCTTCTTTCGGCGAGTGCTTTTCTTCGAAAGCCTGACGGAGAGACGACGTTGGCCCTGCCCGGCCGCAAATACAAGATCGGCGAGGCGTCGGCCTTGCTGGGAATACCGGTAACAACCCTCCGGTCGTGGGAAAAAGCCTTTCCCATGCTGGCCCCTTCAAAAACGAAGGGGGGACATCGGGAGTATTCGGAATCCGACCTGAGTTTCCTGACGCGGATCATCGAACTTCTGAGGAATGAAGGTCGCTCGGTTCCGAGCGCTCGCAATATTCTCGAAAAACGTCCTCCAGGCCTCGACCTCCCCACCGTCGAGACGTTGCTCCTGGAGGTCCGCAAGGGTCTGGCAATTCTTTCCGCCAATGACCGCGAGATCCCCTGACAAAAAGGGGCTCCGCATCTATTCTACCAATCGGGGCGTGGCGCAGCCTGGTAGCGCACTCCCTTGGGGTGGGAGTGGTCGAAGGTTCAAATCCTTTCGCCCCGACCAAATTGTTGCCCCCGACCCATTGCCTATGTGCTCCCGGTTTTCTGTGGTCCGATGCTCAGGGACGAACCCGGGGACCTTTCTTCCCTGTCGTCACCTTGGCGTTCGACCGAAAGGACGTTCCTGGTGGTCTTTTTTTCTGAAGTCCCTCTGACCTTCCTTCGCTTCGCCTTCGGAACCCTCCCCGATGGCTTCTGAATCCCGTCCCCTGATTCTTCTCTCGAACGACGACGGCATCGACTCCCGGGGAATCGCGGTCCTGGAGGAGGCCGTCCGGGATATGGGGGACCTCTATGTGGTGGCTCCCGAAAACGAGCGGTCGGCGGCCTCCCACGCGCTGACACTCCACAAGCCCCTCCGGATCACCGAAAGGTCCTCCCGTCATTTTGCCGTGTCGGGGACCCCGACCGACTGCGTGAACCTGGCCATCTTTACCATCCTTCCGCGCAAACCCGACTTTCTGCTGTCGGGGATCAACCACGGGGCGAACATGGCCGATGACGTGACCTACTCCGGAACGGTCTCCGCAGCCTTCGAGGGATCGATCCTGGGTGTGCCCTCCATGGCCTTTTCCCTGACCGTTCCCGAGGACACGTCCCGGCCTCTCGCCTTCGAAACCGCGCGCCACTACGTCCGCCTTCTGGTGGAGCGCATGCTGGAGGCTCCGCCGCCTCCCTCGATCCTCTTTTCCGTGAACATTCCCGACAGGCCGCTCTCCGGTATTGCCGGGGTCCGCGTCACCCGACTCGGGAAGCGGGTTTTTGGTTCGGGTGACATCATCCGCAAGGAAGATCCCCGGGGGCGTCCCTACTACTGGATCGGCCTCTCCCCCAAGGATTACGAGCCGGATCCTCAGTCGGACCTCCATGCCGTCGACCACGGGTATGTCTCGGTGACGCCGCTCCACCTGGACCTCACCCATTATCCCTCCCTCTCCCGCTACCAGTCCTGGGAATCCGCAGAGGAATCCTCCCGGGTTCAGGGCCAGGGTCTGGGCACCCGCCCTTTTTCTCCGTGAACGCCGTGGACGATCGATCCCTCTCACCCTCCGGTCTCAGACTTTACAACTCTCTGACGCGTCAGGTCGAACCCTTCGTTCCCCAGACTCCGGGAGAAGTCCGCATGTACGTCTGCGGGGTCACCGTCTATGACGACTGCCATCTCGGACACGCCCGGAGCCAGATGGTCTTCGACACCCTGCACCGGTATTTTCTGGAAACCGGCCATCGGGTCCGCTATGTGAGGAACATCACCGACATCGACGACAAGATCATCCGGAAGGCCCGGGAGGCGGGGACTTCCATCGGGACGATCACCTCCCGGTACATCGACTCCTTCCATCGGGACATGGAGAGACTGGGCATCCTCTCGCCGATGGCCGAACCCCGGGCCACGGAATTTCTGGAGGGGATGATCGCACTGATCGACCGCCTCCTTGCCCGCGGTGCGGCCTACCGCTCGGGGGGGGACGTCTACTTCCGCGTTCGGAAGTTTTCCGGGTACGGGGAGCTGTCCCACCAGGTCTTGGAGGATCTCAGGGCCGGAGCCCGGGTCGAGCCGGGGGAGGAAAAGGAGGACCCCCTCGACTTCGTTCTCTGGAAGGGGGCAAAGGAGGGGGAACCTTCCTACCCCTCTCCCTTCGGGGCGGGACGTCCGGGGTGGCATATCGAATGTTCGGCGATGAGCCTCCACTATCTGGGGCCGACCCTCGATCTGCACGGGGGAGGGATGGATCTGCTCTTTCCCCATCACGAAAACGAGCGGGCCCAGAGCGAGGCCGCGACAGGGGTGACCTTCGCCCGGACCTGGATGCACAACGGGTTTGTCACCACCCGGGAGACGAAGATGTCCAAGTCTCTGGGAAACACCCGCCAGATCAAAAGCTTCTTCGAGGAATCGCCCTATCCGGAAGAGGTCACGCGGGAGTGGCTCCGGTATTTCTTTCTCTCGACCCATTACCGTTCGCCCGTCGATTTCACCGACCAGGCCCTGTCTGCGGCCAAGCTGGCCCTGGACGGCCTCTACCAGTGCCTCTCCCTTCTCGAGGAGAAGGCCGGCCTCTTCCCCGGAAAGGGGGAGGCCGACAGGGAGTTTGCCCCGTCCTTCATGGAGGCGTTTTCCGGGGATCTGGACACTCCGGTGGCCCTCTCCGTCCTCCATGCGGCCAAGAGCCGGATCAATCCCTGGCTGGCCGGGGGGGGATCGGGGAATCCTCCCGCCGATCCCCGGGCCGTCCGCTCCCTGTTCGAGCTGGCCGGACGAACGATGGGCCTTCTCAGGATTCCCCCTTCCCGATGGGTGGGGGGGCTTCGGGCGGCGGGGGTCCCCTCCGGGGCCGGCCTCTCCGAGGAGGAGATTGCCCATCTCGTCGCGCTTCGTGAGGGTGCCCGTCGAAATCGCGACTTTCGGAAGGCCGACGAGATTCGGGATCGGCTGAAAGAGTCGGGTGTCGTGCTGGAAGACCAGCCGGGAGGTCCTCCACGGATACGGAGGATCTGACCGAAGGATCGGGACTCGTCGGGGGGATCCATCCGGTCATGGAGCTCCTGTCGGGTCGCCCGGGCCAGGTGGTCCATCTCTACCTCCGGGACGACCACCACCACGACTCGCGCCGTCGGGAGATCATCCGGACCGCCCGAACCCTCGGCATTCCCCTGGACTTTCTTCCGGGACAGGCGCTGGACCGGATGGTCCCCCGGGATTCTCCCCACCAGGGAGTGGTCGCCCGGGTTCAGGAGGTCGAGACCTTCCCGTCGATCGAAGACTTTCTCGACGCAAATCCTTCAGGACTCCCGGGGCCCCTCGTGGCGGTGGACGGCGTCCAGGATCCCCGAAACCTCGGGGCCCTTCTCCGCACCTGCGACGCGGCCGGCGTGGCAGGAATCCTTCTCCCCAAACGACGTGTCGCCCCCCTCTCCGGCGTGGCCGCCAAGACCTCGGCCGGAGCCCTCTTCACTCTTCCGCTCGTGCGGGTCGGCAATCTTGCGATGAGTCTCCGTCTCCTGAAAAGGGAAGGCTATGGCGTGGCTGTCCTTGATCTTGGCGGAGAAGTCCTTCCGGAGGGCCGGCTTCCAGGACCCCTCGTCCTGGTGGTGGGCTCCGAAGAGAAGGGGGTCTCCCGGCCCGTCGCGGATCTTGCCGACTGGCGGATCCGTCTCCCCATGCGGGGCAGGGTCCAGAGCCTCAACCTGTCTGTGGCCGCGGGAATTTTCCTCTATTCCCAGATGGAGCCCGGCCCGGGGGCGTAACGGGCCTAATGGGAGTGGAGGGGGAGGCCGTCAGGACTGTGGGCCCCGATCCGATGAAAGGCGTCCCCGCTTTCGCCCCGGGGATCGATATGGACGAGAAGGTCGCCAAGATGCCTCACGTTGTGGAGAAGGCGATGGCGGACTTCGCGCCCGATCCGGTGGGCCTCCCGCGTCTCGATGCGGTCGTCCACGGTCAGTCGGATTTCAGCGACCAAGTCCCCTCCGAGCCATCGGGCCCGGATCTCTCCCACCGCCTCCACGCCGGGAACGGACCCGGCTTCGCGCGCGATCCTGTCGAGTATGTCGGGGTCGACTCCGTCGAGAAGGCGGATCAGGAGGGTTCGCCCTCCCGCCAGTGCGCTCCTGACAAGGAGGATCCCCAGAAACAACCCTGCCAGGGAGTCGAGCCGGTGAAACCCCAACCGGGATCCCGCGATTCCCGCAAGGACCGAAAGGGCCAGTCCGGCGTCGGTCAGGGCATGGAGGCCGCTGGCCGCAAGGGCCGGGTTGTTCGATGAACGTCCGGCCGATGTCTGGAGTCCTCCCACGAGAAGATTGATCGCGACGCTGGCCAGGGCCATTCCTGCGGCAAGACCCGGGTCCTTAAGCGGCACAGGGCCGATAAGCCCCCGGACTGAGAGGAAAAGGGTCGCCAGGGCGCTGGCCAGGATCATCGCGAGAACGCAAATCCCGGCGAGGGTTTCGACCTTTCCCAGGCCGTAGGGAAACCGCCGGGAGGGGGGCCGGCGCGCCGCCCAGAGCCCGAGAAAGAGGGGGAGGGTTCCGGCGACATCCAGCAGGTTGTGCAGGCCATCGGCGATCAGTCCCCGGCTCAGGCTCATCTCTCCGGCCCCGATCTCCGGAAGGGAGAGCAGAAGGAGAAGGAAGAAGAAGGTCCGGAGGGTTTTCGGGACGGGATCCTTCGGGGAGACGGAAGACCGGGAATGGTCATGGCCATGGGGCTCGTGTGGCGAGTGGGCGCAGCTGTGGCGGAAGAAGGTCATGGGGCTCTCCAGGGAAGAATCGGTCCGAATGAGGTCGAGGGGGCCCGGCCCCCTCTGTTTTCAGGGGAGAAGCTTTCCATAGAAGCCTGGTCCTTCGAGAAAGCGGACGAAGGTGCGAACGATCCTCAAAATGGGAGGCAGTTGTTTTCTGAAGAGACGCATGATGACACTCCTTTCGTTTCTCCGGCCTTTTGTCGACGGAGAGAGGTGTCTCCTGATGATTCGGAGGAGATGGGTCAAAACTGAAGGCCGAAAGAGGGGAAAGGGTCTTGCGGGAGGAAAAACGGGAAGGACGACGGTAAAGATTCGGGTCAGCCCTGACCTTCAAATCCTCCTTTCCCTTGTCCCGCCCTGTCGGCGGATTGTCTGAAACAACACGAACCAGCGTCCATAATGGACCGCTCCTTTGGATGGGGTGATTTCCGTTCCGGCCCGTGAGAAGATGGGGAAGTCCCCTTCTTCGGGGATTTCAGGACCGAACCGATCAACCGACCGAGATTTTTAGAGGAATTTTTATGAATGTCAAGCAAGGGAAATCTGTGGCCTCGAAGGGACTGAAAATCTTTCCGGGGATCTCCTTTCTCATGGCGATGGCGCTCGCAGTTCTTTTCTGCAGCCTCCCGTTGTCCGGTGAGGCCAGCCCCTTGTCCGGGGCTTCCTACACGGAGCTCTCCCGGAAGGCGGCAGCCGGAGACCGGGAGGCCATGGTCGAGCTTGGAATGCGCTACGACTATGGACAGAAGGGCGCTCCCCGTGACCTTGGAAAGGCGATTCTCTGGTATAGAAAGGCCGCGGTGGCGGGTGACCCGTCGGCGATGATGCTCCTGTCCCAGCGCTACGAGATCGGGCGTGGGGTCCCCCTTGACGACCGAAAGTCCCTTCGATGGCTGCTCAAGGCGGCCCGGAAGGGCTATCCGCCTGCGGAGGACGAATTGGGGGACCGCTATGCCGGAGGACGGGGGGTTCCGCAGGATGACAAGTTGGCCCTCCGCTGGTACCTTCGTGCGGGCTCCCACGGTTACGGGGAGTCTCAGGATCTTCTGGGAGAGCGCTACGAAGCGGGACAGGGGGTTCCGAAAAATCTTGAAAAGGCCGCCTATTGGTATCTTCGGGCGGCCAAGGACGCCGGAAATCCCGACGCATTCGCCCGTCTTGGACGCTTTTCCGAAAAGGGGCTGGGGGGGATGAAGAAGAGTCCTGTCGAGGCCTGGTTCTGGTATTCGATGGCAAAAGACACGAGCCTCTCGGCCCGGAAGGCCCTCGACCGGCTTGGGGCTCGGCTCACCGACGCCGAAAAGACCCGTGCCTGGAAGATGAAGACGGAGTTCCTGGCCCGTTACCGCAGCCGCTGGAACCGGTGGGTCCTGAGACCCTGATCTTCCCGGAAGCGCATTCGACCGGATCCTCAGAAGGTCCCTATGTGGTATCGCAGGAATTCCCTGAGGCCGCGATATCCGCCTTCGTGGCGCGGACACGGTGGTCGCAGCGCCCCGCCAGCCTGTCCGGATTCCTCTCCCCGGCCAGAATGGACCGGACGATTGCCGTTCCACTCACCCCCGCCACATCCGATAAGACGTCGGCCAACTGGATGTCCATCTCCGCAAACGCCTTCTGCATCAACTGGATCTGCTGACTCTGGATCGTAGACGGCTCTTCTCCGACCACAGACAGGACATTCGGGACGACTGTTCTTCCGGGGCTGAATTTCAACGACGAGGGTCTCTTTCCCCTTGGAATCGTCAATACAAGCCTTGCCAAACACAAACAACTTGAACTTTTTCATGCGATTGAGTCATGTCTTTACGAGCATTGATCCTCCTTCAAGTGGCGACTGTTTCTAGGTAAAAAAGTTTTACCATCAAAGGGTTTCAATGCTCAATTTATTTCCAACCAGTTCTGTTCACGAGGCAGAATATGATTGTTATTATTCATGGAAGCCCGCTGACTCTTATTTTCGATTCTGCGGAGAAATCCAAAAGATTGCTGAAGAAATGGCGAATCAAAATCAAATTAAACAACTTCTCTCAAATGATCCTGAGAAAAAATCTTTTCTGAAACGGATTGACGAGTTTAATTACGCTAGATTTACACAACACTGGGTTTGATTTACCTCCATGATAGTTTTACCAATCCAATAGAGACTGTATGGAATCAGGCATTTACCTTGTAACCCTCAACAACTCTAATCCCATTTCTGTAAACGCCCACGATCCGAGGATTGCGGACAGGTGTATCCGGGTGAATCAATCGAACTGCAAAATAGGGAAAGCGAAGAATCTCGAAGCGAGAAAGAAAAACTATTTCAAAACGTTTGGGGAAGCAAATGTCAATTTTAGGATCTTGGCAAGACTAGCCAATATCGAAGTTGCTGAAAAAGCCATTAAAGCAAACCTTAAAAATTTCAGGATTAGGGGGAATACAGGAATGCCTAATGAATGGCTCGAAAACATTCTCCCAGAAGAGGTGATCAAGATTGTTGTCCAGACGTTGAAAGATCTGGAAAAAAGGGGGCATATTTCAATCCATACTTGGGGAACTACCCTCTAAGACTAGTAAGTCACTATACCAGGATCGAGATAGAATCTGGAACAAATTCAAACTGTTAGAGCATAAATCCTGTCTTCGTCACTTCTCCATGAAAACGAGAAGGATTTTTAAGTCGTTGATATTTTAAAATCTACCTAATTTCTGCTTATTCTCTGTTACAAAACCCCATAGATCGCTTTCATTTCCGGAGAGAGGAGACTTATTGCCGGGCGCAATAGCGCTCCAATGAAAGGCCGGTCTTTCAGACGTCCCTTTTCACATTACCCAATGGAACGATCCCCTTCCATTCTCTTCTTACGCCTTCCTGTTGTTTCTCTTGAGCCACCCGCTGGTTGCCTCTCCCACGATATATGAGGCTTATTAGACTAAACTTCCAAGAAGAAAACAGATAAAAAGTTTTTTGGCCAGGACTTCCGAAACCGGTTCAGGTGGGAAAAGGGTTTTTTCGGAGGATTCGGGGGGAAGGCCGGTCAGGGACATTCGGATAATGAAATCGATTTCTTCCTCGAAGAACTTCGATTTCAAAAAAGTGGCCTCCTCTTCGTATCCCTCAACCCGATCGCCGGCTCTGTCGTTCAACCTCGGAGAAAGGAATCCGATCCATTGGGGATCTCGGATGAACGGGTCGATATCCCGGCTGATTCTGTGGCCCAATGCGAGTCTCAGTCTGGTCCCGCCGCATCTCTGAAAAGTCATGGTCGCCGTGGTTGACGGGAGCAGAATTTCGCAGGGAATCCCTGATCACTCCAGGAGACGAGAGAGTGGCCCGGCGTCTTCAGTGCGGCGGGAGCATTCCGGGGTGTCCGAGATGGTATCCCTGGCCGTAGTGGATCCCGATGTCACGAGCCCTTTCGAGGATCGTGGCGTCTTCGACATATTCTCCGATGGTCGGAATCCCGAGGGAATTGGCGAGGGTGACGATGGAGCGCAGGATGGCCTGGTTGACCGGCGATTCCTCGGCGAGTCCCCGGATGAAATCCCCTTCGATCTTGAGAAAGTCTACCGGGAAGAAGCGAAGGTAGTTGAGGGAGGCGTATCCTGCTCCGAAGTCGTCGATGGCGAAACGGAATCCATTGAGTTTCAGGTTCTGGATGAACTTTTCCAGGAGACGGAGATTCCGGACCGTCTCCCGCTCCGTGATCTCGAAGACGATCTGATGCGGAGAGATTCCGGCGATCCGGACGATCGTGGTGACCGTGGCCAGAAAGTCCGCGATGATGAGGGAGCGGGGGGAGAGATTGACGAAGACCGGGCCCCGGAAGCCGATCCGGACGATTTCAGAAAAGGCCTTCTCCATGGACAGGTAGTCCATGCGGGCGATCAGCCCCGCCTCTTCGACGGTTTCGATGAATTCGGAGGCCGGAATCAGGGTTGGGTCGTCGTCGGAGAGGGTGATCCGGCTCAGGACCTCGTATCCGTAGAGGGTCTCCGACGAAAGCGCGAGGATCGGCTGGAAGACGGGGACGATCCGCTTTTCCTTGATGGCGTTGATGATCAGGACCTGATTTTCTCCCGCCGCCCGGAAGGCCTCGGCCACGTCGTCCTCGCTCGCCTCGACCACAAGGTCTCTTCCGAGCTTCTTGGCCCGGTACATCATGTGGTCCGCCACGACGAAGAGATCCCGGGGCTTCTTTGCGTGGATCGGATAGGTTGCGATGCCGACGGAGACCGTCAGCGTGACCGGCGTCGGGAGATCCGGCGGGAAGACCCGAAACTTCCGGACCTCTTCCTGGATCCTCTCCGCCACTCCCCGGGCCTGGGCCATGTCGGACTCGCTGGCGATCACGGCGAATTCGTCGCCCCCGTACCGGCAGACGAGATCCCCCGTCCGGCAAGCCTTCTCCAGAAGCCGGGCCAGGGCCTGGAGCACGAGGTCTCCGACGGCATGGCCGTAGGTGTCGTTGATCCGCTTGAAGTTGTCGCAGTCGATCAGGAGAAGCGAGGACGGGACATTGTGGCGCAGGGCCCGTTCGGCCTCGTATTCCATGAGATCCCAGAAGATCCGCTGGTTGTGAAGGCCGGTCAGCGGATCCCGGCTTGCGTAGTACTCGATCTCCTTGGTGTAGAGGTACATGGCCTTGACCGAGCCCAGGACGTTGATCACGGTTGTCAGCAGGCTCTCCACCACGAGCTGGCCGGTCATGTCCCGCATCTTCCCGGAATGGATCCCGACCCCCGCGATTCCTCCGACTTTGGGGGATTCGAGGATCAGCGTCTTGGTCGAGAGTCGGAGAACCGAGAGGTCAATTTCGGGAAGAGGGCTGTCGGGATCGAGGATGTTGTGATAGATCGTGAGGGTGGGAAGGCTCCTGAACTCGGGATGGTTCCGGATCGTCTCGTCGAGGATCTGGTGCATGAGCGTTTTCGTTTTCTCGGAGGGGCGGGCGCGCCAGAAGATGTCGAGTTCGTAGACCTCTTCCCGCGTGACGAAGAGGGAGAACAGGAAGTAGCTTCCGATGACTTCGTTGAAGTCGGCGAGCATCTTGCGGACATGCTCCTTCCAGTCCGTGATGACGTTCGAGGTGATGATGAAGCGCTCGATCAGCCGGAGTTCGAAGTGCAGGACCCGGATGGTCCGGTCCTCCATCTTCCAGAAGATCAGGAAAAGGAAGAAGAAGAGAACCATGAGGAGCACGACTCCTCCCGTCGTGGTCGTCTGGAGATGATGGATCTTCTGACGGAGAATAAGCGTCTTCTGCTCTTTGCTCTTGAGAAGGCGCCAGAGGGAGAGGGTCATTCCGACCATCCGGTTCTGGACGGCCTCCGGGAGGAGGGATGTCCCGCCCCGGGAGGATCGCATGGTCGCGACGGAATAGGCGGAATAGGAAAAGAGGGAGAGGAGTCCCCGGTAGGTTTCGATCTCCTCGGGGCTCTCGAGAACGCCCTTTCTTGCGATGGCGGAGAGGGCGGACATGGCCTGGATCCGGTAGGCGCGGAACAGGGAGAAGCGGTCGGGGGTGACCGGGAGGGTGCCCTTTTCCTGCATGATGGCCAGGCTCGTCAGAACCGATTCGGTGTCGGAGAGGGCGGCGGCGAGGCGGCTTTCCTGGCGGTCGAGAGCGGTCTTTTCCCGGTTCTCGGAGAAATAGAACCCCCCGAGGACGATCTCTCCCGCCAGAATCAGGAACAGGGCAAGACCCAGATAGGAGCTCGCCCCGATCGAACGGAGAAAGCGGAGAGGGGAAAGGGCTCTGTTCATGGGGGCGGACGCCTTCCCTTCAGGATGAATTCCGGTTGGTTCGATCGCCCCTCCCCCAAAGGGACGCTCCCTTCTTCGGGAGAACTGAAGTCAGTCTATAGAAAACGGCAGGAAGGGTAAAGAACGACCCATACAATATATTTTATTCTTTCCGGGAGATCCTGGGAAGAGGAGGGACTGATTGACCGAGGATCGTCCGGGCTTTCGCGAGGATCGCCCCCATCATGGCCGGGGTGAGAAGCCCTGTCTGGGTGTTCCGGGCGCTGGGATGGTAGCAGGCCAGAAGCGCCGGAAGTCCGGGGGAGGCGGGGATGAAGCGCCCGTGGGCAAACGGGGGAAAAGGGGGAGGCGACGGGGAGGTCACGGAGGCCAGCATTTTCCGGTATTCCCGGTAGGCCACCGCCCCCAGGACCAGCACGAGGGACAGACGTTCGAGAGAGCGGAACTCCCGTTCAAGGAAGGGCCGGCACGCGTCATACTCCGCCGGAGTCGGTTTGTTCTGAGGCGGTGCGCACCGGACGACGGCCGAGACATAGAGATCGTAAAGGCGGAGGCCGTCGTTTTTTGACACCGAGGTGGGCTGGTTGCAGAATCCCGCCTCGTAGAGCGCCCGGTAGAGAAAATCCCCCGAGCGGTCCCCGGTGAAGACGCGGCCCGTGCGGTTTCCGCCGTGGGCCGCGGGAGCCAGCCCCAGGATCCAGAAGCGGGCGTCGGGGTCCCCGAAGCCCGGAACGGGTCGGCCCCAGTAGGTCTCCACCGAATGGCGGGCCACCTTTTCGCGGGCCACCTTTTCCCGCCAGTCGACGAGCCGGGGACAGCGACGGCATTCGACGATTTCTGACGCGAGGGTCAAAAGATCCTTTTGTCCCAAGGAGATCCGCCGAGCCTATTCGGTCCGGTTCTTCAGAAACCGGTCCGGGAGAAAGGGGAGGGAGTCCGGGGGCGCCATTCCTTCGATCCAGTCGGCCATGATCTCCCCCGTCACCGGGGCGAGGAGGATGCCGTTCCGGTAGTGGCCCCCGGCCACGAAAAGTCCCGGACATTCGGGGTGGGGCCCCAGGACCGGAAGGGCGTCGGGAGATTTGGGACGAAGACCGGACCAGGTATGGTGGAGCGGAAGCCTGAGAAGCTCCGGGGCGAGATCGGACAGCGGCGAGAGGAACTCCAGGAGTCCGGCCGGGGTGACCCGGGAGCGGGTTCCGATCGACTCTTCGGTGGCCCCGATCACCACCGTTCCATCGAGTTTCGGGACGAAATAGCCGTGGGGAGGATAGAAGACGACCCGGCGGTAGAAGGAGCCGGGGGAACGGACCGCCAGGATCTGCCCGTTGACAGGGGCCACCGGGATGCGCGTTCCCGGAATCTCGATGTCGGAGAGCAGGGCCCCGGCGGCGAGGATCACCTTTTCGGCCTCCCGGCACCCGCCTTCGCGGTCGTGGACGAGGAGCGTCCCGTGGCCCGAGGGGACGATCCGGGTGACGGTGACGCCCTGTTCGAGAGGGATCCGCCGGCGGGTGAGGGAGCCCAGGAGGGCCTTGATGAGCCGGGGAGCGTAGACATGGCCCTCGTCGGGATAGTAGATCGCGCTGTCGAGGGAGCCGGTCAGGGCCGGCTCGAGGACCCGCGCCTCGGAGGCCTCGCAGAAGACGAGGGAGGAATCGAGGGCCGACTGCCAGGCGAAGCGGCTGCTAAGAGCCGGGCGATCCTCGGGCCTGGGGGCGACTGCGAGGATGCCGCTCCGGGCAAAGTCCGGGGAAAGCCCCGTTTCCTCCTCGAGACGGGCGACGAAGTCGGGATACAGGGACAGGCTTCGCCGCATGAGATCGAGGAAGGGGCCGGGGCTGTCGGTTTCGTTCATGGGGCCAAGGATCCCCGCGGCGGCATGGGTGGCCAGCCCTCCGGGCTCCTGGCACTCGAGGATGCGCGACTTCCTCCCCCGGCAGGAGAGATGCCAGGCGATCGAACAACCGACGATTCCCCCTCCGACAATGATCACCTCGTCCTGGCTTCCCGTCTTGCCTCCCATGTCCGACCTTTTCCCTTTCGCTGTGTTGTGGGACTTTTCCCCTTTGGTGTAGTATCACACCGACGGGACCATTTCATCAATCGTTTCCGGAGGGAGGGATCGTGAAACTCTGTGTGGTGGGATCGGGATATGTGGGGCTGGTGACGGCGGTCGGATTTGCCGAAATGGGCCACACCGTCATCGGTGTGGATCGGGACGAGCGAAAGATCGCGCTTCTCTCCCAGGGCCGCTCTCCGATCTACGAACCCGGACTTGAGGAACTCCTCCGGAGGAACATGGAGGGGGGACGTCTGTCCTTCACCACCGATCTGGCTTCAGGTGTCGCGTCGAGCCTGTTCTGCTTTATCGCCGTCGGGACTCCGAACGCCGACGACGGGTCGGCCGACCTGGGGGCCGTGCTCGAGGTGGCGGGCGATATCGCAAAAAACATCAAGGAATACCGGATCGTCGTCGTGAAATCGACCGTTCCGGTGGGAACCTCGACGAAGGTGGCCGAGTCCATCCGGAAGGTTCTGGAGCCATCCGGGAAGGATTCCCGGAGCCTGTTCGACGTGGTCTCGAATCCCGAGTTCCTGAAGGAGGGATCGGCCCTGGACGACGTGCTCCGACCGGATCGGGTGGTGGTCGGGGTCGACAACCCCCGCGTCGGGGAGCTGATGAAGGAACTCTATGCTCCCTTCACGCGAAACGGCCATCCGGTCTATCTCATGGACATTCCCTCCGCCGAACTCACCAAATACGCTTCCAACGCCTTTCTGGCGACCAAGATCTCCTTCATCAACAAGATGGCCGAGATTTGCGACAAGACCGGGGCGGACATCATGAATGTCAGGCTCGGCATGGGATCGGACCCCCGGATCGGCATGCCCTTTCTTTATGCCGGCGTCGGCTACGGCGGTTCCTGCTTCCCGAAGGACGTGAAGGCCCTCATCCATACCGGAGCGGCCCTCGATATCCCCATGGGGATCCTTTCCGAGGTCGAGGCGATCAACGAAGAGCAGAAACGGATCCCCGGCCGTCTCGTCGATGCCCTCTTTCCTGGGCGGTCGGATCTGTCGGTCGCGATCTGGGGCGGAGCCTTCAAGGCCGAAACCGACGACATCCGGGAGGCCTCCTCCCTCGTGCTCCTCGACCATCTCATCGCCCGGGGGGCGCACATCGCCCTCTACGATCCGGAGGCCATGGGAAACCTCAAGGCCCGGTACGGCGACCGGGTCCGCTTTGGAAAGGATCCCTACGATGTCGTGGCCGGGGCGAATGTCCTCTGTCTTCTCACCGAATGGCGCATCTTCCGGACGCCAGACTGGGACCGGGTCAAGGCCCTCATGGAGCGTCCGGTGGTGATCGACGGCCGCAACCAGTACGATCCCCGGGACCTTTCATCCCGCGGAATCGAATGTTATGGAATCGGCCGGGGCCGTTCGAGGGACGCCAGGTAGTCCCGGAGAACGATGGCGTTGTTGTGCTCGGGGTCCTTCGCTCCATACAGGAGCAGGAGACGGGGATGGGATGCGGTGTCCTCCTTTTCCCGAAGAAGACGGAGATCTTCTTCGATCCGGGAGCGACCCTCTTCGAGTTCGGCCCGATAGCGCTCCCGAAAGATCCCGAATTCGTCGGGATGGGCATGAAACCATTGCCGGAGGGACGGGGAGGGGGCCCAGTCCTTCATCCACCGGAGGCCGGGGATGGCCTCCTTTCTGATCCCCCTGGGCCAGAGCCGGTCCACCAGCAGTGGGATTTCTCCCTTTTCAACCGTCGGGGAGCCGTAAATTCGTGCGACCCGGATCTTCATGCCGTCCTCCTCTGAAAGGAATTCCCGTCGACCATGCGCTATGAAGCCGATCTCCTTCCCGCCCTCTTCCGGCGCCGGGAGAAGAGATTCTCCGTCCTCGCCGACATTGTAACACCCGAGGGTCCGAATGAAGTCTGGTGCCATTGCCCCAATCCGGGGCGGCTCACGAGCTGTCTCGAATCACCGGGGACGCCGCTCTTTTTGTCCGCTCTTCCTCTCAATCCCAAAAAACCGGAAGGACTTCGCTTCCGGACGGAGCAGTCGGAGCCTCTACCCGGCGTCCGGGTGGGGATCAACCCCAATCGGGCCAACGCCCTCGCCCGGGAGATTTTGTCCGGTCCCGCCCAGGGATTCGTTTCGGGATGGACCCACGTGGGTTCCGAGGTTCCCTACGGGAAGGGGAGCCGCATCGATCATCTCTACCATGACGAGACGGGGCGGCCGGTCTATGTGGAGGTCAAGAGCGTCACCTACCGTGAGGGAGACCGGGCCCTCTTTCCCGACGCGGTCTCGGAGCGAGCCCTCCGCCATCTGGCAGAGATGCTTGACCGGATTGCGGCCGGAGACCGGGCCCTTCTCCTCTTTGTCGTCCAGAGGGCGGACTGCCGGGTGGCGGCTCCGGCCGACAAGATTCATCCTGCCTACGGGGAGGCCCTCCGGAAGGCGGTCGAAAAGGGACTCGAAGTGCGGGCGGCCCAATTCGAGCCAGACCCGGTTGGAATCCACTACCGGGGAGAGATGCCGGTCGTCTTTTGACGGGTTTTTTGCGGGATCACGGGGAGTCGAGGCTTCGGGTCTGACGCGGCTCAGGGTCCTTGTCTGAAAAGGGAACGAGGATCTCGGGATTCCCTGGATCGGCTTGGGATGTGGTCGAATTTCCTCATTCGTAATATGTCCACATGCGGAGAACTTTCACGACTTTTTCGTCTGCGAGGACCTGATACACGAGGCGGTGGTGGATATTGATGCGCCGGGAATACGCTCCGGACAAATCGCCGACCAATTTTTCGTAGGGGGGCGGATTCCGGAACGGATCCTCCGCCAGGATGGAGAGCAGTTTTTCTGTCTTGGGTCTCAGGCCAGAGCGGGAAATCTTCCTGGCATCGATCTGGGCTTGTTTGGTATAGACGATTTTCCAATTCACCATTCAGGTTCAATGGCGCATTCGTCAACCGCCTGAGCGAGGCCTTCCCGTATCGTCTCCCGCATTCCGGGGATGGATAGCAAATACAATGTCTCGTTTATGGCAGTCCAGTCGCTCTCCGAAAGCAATACGGCATTATGCCTTTTTCCAGTAATGACAATTGGTTTGTGAGTTTCCGCCGCCTCATCGATCAGATTGTAGAGGTTTGATCTGGCATCGGTCGCTTTTATGGTCGTCAAGGGGCACCTCCATTTTCTGTCGTACGGTTTTGCGTACGTTTTGGCAAGGGGAAGACTCCAGTCATTCCATTGCTATGAACAGCATTTGGCTCAGAAAGACCGGACCTCATCGACAGGCGGTGGTGCGTGGATCTCTCTTGAGCTTTTTTCCCAAAAAAGGGACAATCGAGGCTTGCCTGATCTTTTGCCCCAAAGGAAAAAACGGATAGGAATTGCGAAGGAGTCTGACGATGCGCAGCGACATCATGAAAAAAGGGGTCGACCGGGCCCCCAACAGGAGCCTTTTGAAGGCCTGCGGGCTGACCGACGCGGACATGGAGAAACCCTTCGTGGCGGTCGCGAACTCCTATGTGGGGATCGTTCCCGGCCACGTCCATCTGAACCGGCTGGGCGAGATTGCCCGGGAAGAAATCCGGGCGGCGGGCGCCGTTCCCTTCGAATTCAACACCATCGGGGTCGACGACGGCATCGCCATGGGCCATGGCGGGATGCGCTACTCCCTGGCCAGCCGGGAACTGATCGCCGACGCCATTGAGACGATGGTCATGGCCCATCCCTTCGACGGAATGCTCTGTCTCACGAACTGCGACAAGATCACCCCCGGGATGATGATGGGCTCCCTCCGGGTCAACATCCCCACCGTCATGGTCTCCGGCGGCCCCATGGAGGCGGGGCGCCTCAAGAGCGGCGAGGTGGTGGACCTCATCTCCGTCTTCGAGGGGGTGGGGGCGCTCAAGGCCGGGAAGATCTCCGAAGAGCGGCTGAAGGAGATCGAGGACGAGGGATGTCCGACCTGCGGATCCTGCTCCGGAATGTTCACCGCCAATTCGATGAACTGCCTGGCCGAGGTGCTGGGCATCGCCCTTCCGGGCAACGGGACGATCCTCGCGACCGATCCCGCCCGGGAGGAGCTTGTGAGAAAGGCCGCGCGACGGGCTGTCGACCTTGCCCGGTCCGGACGGAACATCCGGGAGTTCGTCAATGCCCGCTCCCTCGCCAATGCCCTGGTGCTCGATATCGCCATGGGAGGCTCTTCCAACACGATCCTGCATGCCATGGCCGTCGCCCACGAGGCGGAGATCCCCTTCTCCATGAAGCGGATCAACGAACTCGCCGACCGGGTCCCCTATATCTGCAAGGTCTCGCCGGCCGGCTCCTACCACATCCAGGACGTCGCCCAGGCGGGAGGCGTGATGGCGATCATGAAGGAGCTGTCGACGATTCCCGGCCTTCTGGATCTCGAGGTCGAGTCGGTGTCGGGAAAGACCCTGGGACAGATGGTCGCCGAGGCGGAGGTCCGGGACCGGGATGTGATCCGGACCATTGATCGTGCCTACAGCGCCAAGGGAGGGCTCGCCATTCTCTACGGTTCGCTGGCCCCCGAAGGAAGCGTGGTCAAGGTCGGGGCCGTGGATCCCGCCATGCGCCGCTTTGAGGGGCCTGCAGTCATCTTCGAATCCCAGGAGGCCGCCTGCGACGGGATCCTGGGGGGGAAGGTCCGGGCAGGGGATGTGGTCGTGATTCGCTACGAGGGACCCGCCGGCGGCCCCGGCATGCAGGAGATGCTGGCGCCGACCGCCAATCTGATGGGGATGGGGCTGGGGGACAAGGTGGCTCTGGTGACAGACGGCCGCTTCTCCGGTGGCACCCGCGGAGCCTGCATCGGCCACATCTCGCCCGAGGCCTCGGCCGGCGGCCCGATCGGCCTGGTGATGCCGGGCGACCGGATCCGGCTCGACCTCGACGCCAGGACCCTCGACCTTCTCGTCTCCGAAGAGGAACTGGCCCGGAGACGGAAGAGCTTCAAGCCACTTCCTCCCAAGGTGACCCGGGGCTATCTGGCCCGGTATGCAGCCCTCGTGGAAAGCGGAAGCCGGGGCGCCGTCCTCAGGACTCCCGGGCAGGCGATCTCTTGAAAAGGGAAGGGCTCGATCTGTCCGGCAGAACCGTTCTGGTAACGGGGGGTGCGGGCTTCGTCGGCTCGCATCTGTGCGACCAGCTTCTGGCCCAGGGGGCGAGGGTCGATGTCCTGGACAATCTCTCCACAGGGTTTGCCCACAATCTTCCGGCAGGAGTCGGGACCTTCTGGAAGGAGGACGTGGCCGCCCCCCCGGATCTTCCTCCCTACGACCTGATCTTCCATCTGGCCTGTCCCGCCTCGCCTCCCCGCTACCAGGCCGACCCGGTGGCGACCTTCCGGACCGCCGTTTTCGGGACGGTGGCCATGCTCGAGGAGGCCCGGCGCCACCGTTCGAGGATCCTTATCGCCTCCACCTCGGAAATCTACGGAGATCCCCTGGAACACCCCCAGAAAGAGACCTACTGGGGCCATGTGAACCCGATCGGCTTCCGTTCCTGCTACGACGAGGGAAAGCGCGCGGCCGAGACGATTGCCACCGACTACAGCCGAAAATACGGGATCGACCTCCGCATTGTTCGCATCTTCAACACCTACGGTCCCCGGATGGACCCCTTCGATGGACGGGTTGTGAGCAACTTCATCCGGCAGGCCCTGGCAGGGGAACCGCTCACCATTTACGGAGACGGCTCCCAGACCCGATCCTTCTGCTACGTGTCGGACCTCGTGGAGGGGATCCTGCGGGCAGGGCGGGCGGAGGCGCTCCCGGATCCGGTCAACCTGGGGAATCCCGGGGAATTCACCATCAGCGAGCTCGCCGACCTTCTCGAGGAGGTGGTGGGCCATCCCCTTCGGCGGGAGCTGAGACCCCTTCCGGACGACGATCCCCGCCGCAGACGCCCGGACATCACACGGGCCCAGGAGCTCCTCGGATGGCGGCCTGAGGTCGCTCTTCGGGCAGGGATCACGCGCACCATCGAAAACTTCCTGGCCCAAAAGACCTGGGACGGGGGTTCCGGAGCCTGATGGGACGGGGACGCGGCGCCAATCTCGCGGTCGCCCTCGCCATCAGCGGGGCGGCCCTTTTTTTCGCGCTTCGCCACGTCTCCCTCCACCGGCTGGGACATGTCCTCTGGAAAGGGCATTACGGGTGGCTCATTCCGGCCTCCTGTCTTCTCCTGGCGATCTTCGCCCTCCGGGCCCTGTTCTGGCGGCAGACCCTCTCGGTGACACGGCGGGTTCATTATCCCTCCCTCTACGCCTCGGTCATCGTCGGAACCATGGCCAACAATATCCTTCCCTTCCGGGCGGGAGAGATGATCCGGGCCCTCTATGCCAGAAGGCTTGAAAACCTGCCCCTGACGCTTCTTCTGTCGACCATCTTCATCGAACGCCTCTTCGACCTGGTCTCCCTCTCCCTGATGCTCTTTCTGTTCCTGACCACGGCCGGCCAGCCCCTGGGCCACAAGGGGATCTGGGTCATCGGGGGAACCTTTGGACTGTTCGCCGGCCTCTACCTTCTTGTCCACGGCCGGGAGCCGATCCTTCGCTTTCTGGACCGGAGAGTCATGCCCCTGACGCGGGGCCATCGCCTTGCGGCGCGCCTTTTCACCATGATCGAGGAGGCCCTCCACGGCCTGTCGAGCCTGACCTCTCCGGTCCTCCTGCTCCGGCTCTTTGTGACGAGCCTTCTGATCTGGTTCCTGACCCTCCTCTTCACCTGGCTGTGCCTCGTCACCTTCGACGTGACCCAAAGTCCGGTCGAGGTCACCCTGGCCTTCCTCGTTTTCACGAACCTGGCCCTTCTGCTCCCCTCCTCTCCGGGCGGGATCGGGGTGGTGCAGCTGGCGGCGGTCTACGCCCTGGCGCCCTATCATGTCTCGGACAACCGGGCCGTGGCCCTGTCTCTCGTCAATCAGGCCCTCGTCATCGCGGTCACGGCGATCCTGGGCTATCTCATCCTCTCCCGGTCCCACCTTTCGCTGTCGGCGATGCGGGAGCAGGCTCTGGACCTTTCCGCGGCAGGCGGCGTTCCGTCGACGGAGCCGGAGGAAAGCCCGAAGAAGCCGAAGAAGGAGGATTCGTGAGTCGCCTCGTCAACACCTTCTCCTACTCCCATTCCCGGGGAGATCTCTTCCGGAGCTGCCCCAGGCGCTACTGGTTCGTGCGCTACGGCTCCTGGGGCGGCTGGGAGCGGGACGCCGATCCGGAGACCCGGGAGATCTACCGGCTCAACAAGCTCTCCAACCGCTATCTCTGGACCGGCCACCATGTCCACGAGACGATCCGCCACTTCCTCGAGCCGGTGAGGGCCGGGCAGCCTCTGCCGCCTTCGGAAAAGCTCCGGGAGGATCTGCTTGCGGTCTTCCGCCGGGAGTTCGCGCACTCCCGGAAGGACCGTTCCGGAGCCGATCCTGTCCGCAAGGGCTTCTTCGGGCTTCTGGAGCACGAGGGAGGCCCTTTCGCCATCGACGAGACGGAATGGAAGCCGACCGTGGACCGGGCTCTTTCCGCCCTGGAAGGCTTCACGCGAAGCTGGGTTCTTCCGGAGATTGCGGGCCTTCCACCCGGGGATCTTCTGGACCGGGACGAGGAGCTTCGGACGGCGATCCTGCCGGTGGACGGCCGCTCCGTTCCCGTCCACCTGAAAATCGATCTGGCCTTCCGGAGCCGGTCGGGGGAGGTCCTGGTGGTAGACTGGAAGACCGGACGGCCAGGAAAGGCGGGGGACCACGACCGCCAGCTCGGACTCTACGCCTGGTATTTCGAGGGGGAGCGGGACATTCCCGTCGAGTCCCTCCGTCTGGGGCCCGTCTATCTGGCCTATCGCCCCGAACGGCAGGAGACGGCGGCTGTGAGCCGGGAGGAGGTCGATGCGGTGGTGGAGGAGACGCGGTCGACGATCCGGGAGATCCTCTCCTGCGTGGACGATCCCGACCGGGGGGTGGCCCGGAAGGAGCGATTTCCCGTGACGCTCCGATCCTTTGAGTGCCGGGACTGCCCTTTCACCCGCTTCTGTCCGGACCGTCCCCGATGAACACGCGGGAGCGCGGGGTGCGGGAGATGGCCCGGATCAGCGGGGGAACGGGGGAGGGCATCGCGGAGCGCCTCGAGCGCCTCTCGCCCACCATGGCCGCCCTTCTGGTGGAGCAGGGGTATGGCGCGGTCTACGGATCCCCGGAGCTCTCCCGTCAGGCGCGGGAGATCGCCACCGTCGCCCTGCTGGCCGCCGGGGGATTCTCTGCCGAGCTCCGGATCCACGTCGAGGCCGCGCTCCGGGTCGGGGTCGACCTCACGGAGCTCGTGGCCCTGGCCGAGCATCTGAGCCTCTATGCAGGACTGCCCCGCATGATCGAGCTGTCCGATGTGCTGGCCGAATTTGCCGAAGGAAGGAGCACGCCTCTTCTGGGGCGAACGCTGTCCCTCTCCGACCATGACACCCGTCTCCTCGACACGGGGGGAGACGTCCCCCCGCTGGTCTTCCTCCATTCGGTCGGAACGAGCCGATGGACCTTCCGCCCTTTGCTGGACCGGGTCGGATCCCGGTTCCGCGGGCTCGCCTACGACCTTCGGGGCCACGGATCTGCGCTGGTGCCGGCGGAGACACTCTCCATCGACCGGTGGGTGGAGGATCTCCGGGAGATTCTGGAGCTTCTCGGCCTTGGAAAAATACACCTGGTGGGGCTCTCCCTCGGCGGGTCGGTGGCGCTGGCCTTTGCGGACCGCCATCCCGAGAGGCTTCTCTCCCTGACTCTCCTCTCCCCTCCGCCGCCCGCTCCGGAAAAATTCAGGGAACGGGCCCGGCTCATCCGGAATGAGGGGAGCGAGCCCCAGATCGGACCGACCCTGGCCCGATGGTTCACTCCGGCATTTTTGGGGGCCAATCCCTGGGAGGTCCGGATCTGTCGGGAGGATCTCCGGGTCATGGATCCCGCGGCCTGGTCCGGGGCCTTCGAAGCCCTGGCCGGGATGGAGCCTCTTCCTCAGGGCCGGACTTTTCCGTTTCCGGTGAGGGTCCTGGGAGGAGCGTGCGACCAGTCGGTTCCGGTGGAGATCCTCCGCCCCTTCGCCGAAGGGATCGAAGGGGCCACCTTTGATGTCGTTCCCGGGGCTCCCCATCAGATGGCCCTCGAGACCCCCGATCTTCTCCTCCCTCCCCTTGTGGCCGGGCTCTGATCAGAATGACCTGTCATGAAGACGGGTCTTTTTGCCGATGAGGTCTTGCCGGGATGGGTCGCACCCGATTCTTCCTGCATTTGACCCCTTGCCGATTGGACTTATAGAGAAGGAGGACTTCATGGCTTTTTTTAGAAAATCAGCGGTCGGAGGGCCTCTGGGCGACGACCCGGAGAAGATTCCTCCCGGAAAGACGGTGCCTTCCTCCTATCTGCCACCGGGAGATCCTCTTCCCAAGGATCTCGACGAGATCATCAGAATGGCCCCCGGTGTGATCGCGCCCCTGCTCGATGCCATCCAGTCGGACGGAATCGCCATCGCCTCTCCCGACATGGGCCAGGGCAAATCGGGGAACGTCATTCTCTACATGAACCGGAAGATGCATGAGATCGTCGACCGGATGGAAGGGGAGCTGCGATCGAACTTCGGGATCTCTTCTTCGGATGTGGTGGGGGGATCGATCCACCGCTTCCACAAGAGTCCCGACCGGATCCGTGGGATCCTGTCGGAGATGAAGCCGGGGGAGACCCGCTTCAACCAGATCATCCCCGTCGGGAATCGCCGGATCAGTTCGGTGACCGAGGTTCTGACCGACCAGAGCGGTCGGAGGATTGGTTATCTGACCATTTTTACCGACGTGACCTCCCACTCCCATCTCGAAGAGGTGTCGAAGAACGCCGAAAGCATCGCCCGGATGGTGGAGTCGATCGCCTCCCGTCTTGGCAGTCTTGTGTCGCAGGCCGAACAGAGCCGGGAGACCATCACCATGATGAGCCAGGGGGTTCTGGAAAACGAATCGGCCATGCAGAATCTGGGGGAGGGTGTCGGCAACCTGGGCAAGCGCTCCGAGGAGATCGGCTCCATCATCGAAACGATCAGCCAGATCGCCTCCCAGACGAATCTCCTGGCGTTGAACGCCGCGATCGAAGCCGCCCGGGCGGGCGAGCAGGGACGGGGATTCGCGGTGGTGGCCGACGAAGTTCGAAAGCTCGCGGAGCGAACCGCGCACGCGACCAAGGAGATTGCCGCGACCATCCGCAAGGTCCAGGAGGAGACCGCCCGGACGGTGAAGCTTCTGGACGAGAGCCGTTCCCGTACCTCGAAGAACCGGGAATATGCCGGTCGTGCCGGAGAGGCGCTCGAGGTCATCCAGAAGGGCCATCGCGAGCTGATGGAGGCGATGGGAGAAATCGCCGCGGCCGCCAAGAACCAGGACCAGTCGGTGCGATCCTTCATCGAAGAAAATTAGAGTTCTGCCCTCCGGGAAGCGTTCAGGCCCCTTCCGGGGAGGACAGCTCCGTTTCCGGGAAGGCGATGGCGGGGTCCGATGACGATTCTTCCCGGGCGCACACGCTGTTTTTCCCCCCGCGCTTGGCCTTGTACATCAGGTGGTCGGCCCGCCGGAGGAGATCGGTCATCGGCTCTCCCGGACGGTACTGGGTCAGGCCGATGCTGACCGTCACCCGCGTTCCGTCGGAGCGGAGGACGCTCTGCTCGATCCGCCGGCGGAGATTCTCCGCCAGCGGATCGGCTTCGGCCAGTGACCGGCCCGGCATGACCAGCAGAAACTCCTCCCCTCCCAGACGGACGAAGAGGTCTCCCTTCCGGACGATGCTCCGGATGGATTCGGCGACATTCGAAAGGACCCCGTCTCCCGACTGATGACCCTCCTGGTCGTTGATCCGCTTGAAGTCGTCGATATCGAGAAGGGCGATGGATACGGCCATCTCCGGGATGCGCACGGCTTGGGCCATGAGCTTCGAGAGCTGCTCGAGCCCCGCCTTCCGGCGGAGGGCCCCCGTGAGCCCGTCGAGCACCGCCTCGTGTGTCAGTCGAATCTGGTAGGCGTGAATGACCCGGTAGTGGTACCAGGCAAGGGCCACGGCCACGCCGTAGGCGAAGAGCGCGCTCAGAAACAAAGAGGGGGGGGACAGGGGAAATGCGGTTTAAAACGGGGAAGAGAATGTATCCCGCCGCAATGCCGACCATGGCGACCGCGTTCCATCCCAGCGCCCGCCGGAATCCCAGAAGAAAAAAGTAGGTGAGGGGAAAGACCGGATACCAGATCAGCATCAGGATTTCGTTTGCGGAGAGGAAGGCGCCCGCGATCTGCTGCACGAGAATGAGTCCGGCGAAGCCGGTGAGGATCTTCCTTAAATCTTCGGGCCGCCGCCAGAGCCAGAGAAGAAGGAGAGGGCCGACGACCGAAAAAAGGAACGAGGGAACGACCCGGAAAAGGTCGTCCCGGAAGAACTCGACCCCTGCCATGACGAAGGAGGAGAGGATGCCGATGGCCCCTCCGACCTGGAGAAAGCGGATCCGGTCGCGGATGAATCTCCGGTCCTCCGGGAGGTCGTCACAATCGGGCGAATCCCTGAAAGACAGCATCAACGTCCCCCGGATCTCTGTCATTATGGTCGGCAGGAATTCTGAGAAGACCGAGAAGGCAGGAAAAAGGACGGGAAAACGGTTTCGGAGTCGATATGACAAGACGCCTGATCTCCGAAAAAGCCCCCATGCAATACGGTCATTTTAGGATCCCTTGAACCGGATTGCAATCGTCCTGGATCAGAGTGTAAGGGGCTGGAACCCTCCTAATGGAGCGGAAAGTCAGGATTTTTTCCCGGATGGGCGCCGGGAAATCGGAAGGCTCCCGGCAAAAAAGATCCCCGAAAAGAAGAAAAAACCCAAAAAAAGCCCCAGATTCCGCTTTTCCAGTCCGGGCTTTTCCGTTCCAGTCCGGACCACCTCCCGGAGGATCTGGAGTCCCGCTCCCCTCTGCCGGGGACGAACGAGTGTGGCCCGAAGGCGGCCCGCCTCCGGAAGAGAGACGACCGGAGCCGTCTCTCCTCCTCCCCAAATGATCGGACCCCGGAAGAGAAGGCGGTCGTCTCCGATCGTGTCCCATTCTCCGATTCCTCCCTGCCGGACCTGTTCCCGGATCGAGAGAATCCCCTCCATGCGGGAGGTGATTCCCTTCTTGACGGGGAGGGTCACGGGGGCTTTTGCCGGTCTCTCGGCCAGGGATCCGAAGATGAACAGGGCGGACAGGTCCAGAAGAAGTGCCACCATCATGAAGCGACCCGTTCGGCTCGGAAAAGCCAGCTGTTTTCTGGCGAGGGCGCCCGATCCGGCCCCGGCCAGGGAAAGGGCGGCCAGAAGCAAAAGGGTATTCCCCAGAAAGGAGGCCGGCACCACGACGCGAATCGTCCGGGAGAAGAGGGAAGACCCTGTCGCGGAATCGGTGATCCGGATCCGGTAGAGGCCGGGGTCCTGGAGCCCGAGGAATACGGAGCGGGATTCCGGTGATGGGGCCAGGGCGAATCGCATGACCACCCCGGGAGCGGGCCAGATCCCCGGGGCATAGGGGGCCCCGACCTCTTTCGTCACGACGAGGCGGAGCGTGGTGCGAGGGTTTGCGGCTGTCGGAGGGATCACGATGCGGAAGGGACGGCCCGCCCGTGGAAAGGTCGGTTGGATGGTCCGGTCTCCGGTGACCGAGAGGCGATAGAGGTGGACGAGGAGCCCCGTTCCTCCGACAAGGAGAAGGGCCGCGAAGAGCGGGAGCAGAAAGGCGAGTCGCGGAAGGGGGCGGGGTCGAATCCGAGCAGGATGATCCAAGAAGATCAGGATCCTGATCCGGAAGGGTTCTTGGCTCCCTTTGCCCACAGAAGAATGCCGGCGACGAAAAGAAAGACTCCGGACAAGGTGATGGCCTGAAGTCCCAGATCCCCGACCCGGGAATGGGCGTGGATGTCGTCGCGGACGATCCCCAGGATCAGGGGACCCAAAGCGGGGATCAGGGACAGAAGGGCGATGGCCCCTCCGAGTAGGCGAACTGTTTTCTGGGTCATGGGAGGTCCTTTGTCATGAGAGAGGGGTTTGACGGCTCCGTTTTTCGAGAGCGGCTCCTTCAGGGAGCCGTCGCAATTGTGTCCAGCAGGGCCGGGATGTCGGCCGGAAGGCCGATTGATTCCTGGACGGCACCCCGGGTGTCCGTGTACAGAAGGGTGGGAGTCGCCACCTTCCCGGTCCAGAGCCGGAGAAGCATGGTGTTTTTTGTCACCGACTCCCGGGCCTCCCGGGAAATGGGGCCCGTGACGGGATAGCCTCCTTCTTCCCGCCGGTCGTCGAAATGGTCTTCGTTTTCGGCCAGGGCTGAGGCGGGGTCTTTAGCCGAGAGAATGGCGGCGGAGCGGGCCATCGAGGCGGGCTTGAGTGAAAAAGAGACCGGAATCCAGTGGACGGTCAGGTCGGAGACCCCCGACAGCTCCTTCCAAAGGCGGTGGCAGTAGGAGCAGTCGGGGTTGAAGTAGACCCAGAGGGTTCGGGAGCCGTGGCCGATCGCGATCGAGGTCGTCTCCCTCCTCGTTTTCGAAAGAAACTGCATTCTGTCCGCGGGGGTATCCCCCGTCAGATCCGGAAAGTCCGAGAGGCCCGCGCCCTTCGCGACAATCGGAAAGAAAAGGATCAACACCAGAAGGATCCCCGAAAAAAGCGGAAGCCCCCTTCTCCATGCGCCCTTAAAGAGGATCATGGCGTTTTCTCCCGGACGTCGAGGGTCAGATGGGCCAGATACCCCTTCCTGGACGGGGGAGCGCTCTCTTTCATGCCGTTCATGTCCATGCTCCCCATGTCCATCCCTTCCATCCCTCCGTGATCCCTATCCATTCCTTCCATTCCCGGCATGGCTCCTTTTTCCCTGTGGGTCAGGGCGTCGGCTTCCACGACCCTCACCTCGTGGCGTCCCGCCGCGAGGGCGGCAAGGGTGACGGTGACGGGGGAGGTCGAAGCCGTCGTCATGAGGGCCATCCGTCCGTCCACATAGAGGTGGAGGTGCAGGGGATGGGAATGGGTGGGAGCGGGAAGGATGCGAAGACGCAGGAGAATGGGAGCGCCTTCCACCGCGGCGTGGACAGGCTGGATTGTGACCTTCGGTGATCCCTCAGCCGCGACAAGGGGGGAAGGCGTTTCCGCCAGAAGGAGGAGAAGGGAGGGGAGGAGGAAGAGAAGAAGTTTTCCTCCAAGGGAGAAGGATGAGGGTTTCATGGGAATCCTTTCATGTTCAATCCGTTTTGTGGAGAGGAGAGCAATGTCTCTCCCCTCCCGTTTATTGAATCGTTTGGGTTTTTCAGCGTGTCTCCTGATCACACAGGTCTCTAGAAAGCGTACCGGATCCCCACCATGACCGGAAGAGACCAGGTGTCGCTCACATGGGCGATCGTTCCCGGAGGATTCCCGATGGAGGTGTTGATCCCCAGCGGGGCCGTCTCGTAATAGGCGTCGGCCTCCAGGAAGACCCCAAGACGTTCCGAAACCGGATAGAGGGCCCCGGCCCCCAGCATCCAGGCATATCCCGCCTGGGCATCGACCCCTCCATAGGTATTGTAGGAGGCTCCGAAGGTCGCATTCAAATAGGGAATGACCGGAAGGTGCTCGGTCCCCGGCAGGTGGTAGTTCCCGCCGAAGCCGACCAGTGTGTGTGTATTCTGGGAAAAATAGCTCTGCTGGAAGGTCAGGTACAGAAACAGCCTGGAAAAGGCCATCTTGCCGATCCGGAGCCCCCAGAAGGTGGCCGATCCAAAGGCATAGGGCACGGTCTGTCCGGCGGTGGTTCCAAAGGATCCGGAGAGGGAGGTGTCGCCTCCCGCGAACCCCTCGACCGCGAACCCAGTCCCGGGAATGCTTCCGCCGGAAGACGAGGGACCGGAGACGTGGGAGGACGACGTGGGGGCCATGGACCCCATTGTCGAGCCCTGGGTCCCGGCCATGGAGAATCGGGGAGATCCGGCCATCCCCACAAAGGCAAGGGCGACCCCAAGAAAAATCGTGATCATGCGTCTTTTCATCTCTTCATCCTTCGTATTGGTGGTCTAGAACATCCACATGAATCCCAGGTTGGCCTTGAAGGTCGGAAAAGGAGCCAGGTTGTTGCTGGCGAGATTCTGTCCCGGGTCCGACCAGTAGAGGTATTTGATGACGTTGGCGAAGAGCATGAGGTTGGGGAGGCTCTTGGGGATCATCCAGGCCCCGACTCCCACCTGTTCGGTGAAGGCCTCGGTCCCCAGGATGGGACCTGCGGGGGTCAGGACGCCGTTTATGGTCTCGGGGTTGACCTGGATGTTGGCCGAGTTGTAGTGGATATAGTCGCCCAGTGTCACCCAAAGCTCCGGCATGTCGGAATGAAGTCCCGTCACCCGGTAGCCGACCATGTAGTCGGTGTTGATGGTGTCTCCGGTCTGGACTCCCAGATTGTTGGGAAGCTCGAAGGAGTTGAGAAAGTCTCCCACCAGCATCCATCGACCGTTGGAGAAGGTGTGCATGGCTTCGATCCCGAAGGTCAGCTCGTAGCTGCCGGCTCCCGTGAGATCGCTGTTGACATACTGGTTGTTGAAGGTCTGAAGGGTCGGCGAGGTCGGAAAGTGGACTCCCTGGACCAGAACGATCCGGGTCGCTCCGGAGAAGGTGTTCCGGTCGTAGACGTCGAGAAGGTTCGCGATCCAGAGGTCGCCGGGGACGGCGACCATGCCGGGATTGTTGTTGCCAAGTCCCGGAGTGTATCCGGAGGACATGTTCCCCGGCCAGTTCCAGCGGTAGTAGAAGGGTTCGGTCACCTGGACCATCCACCGCTTCGTGGCCAGAAGCTGGAGTGTATTCTCCTGGGTCATCAGGAGTTCTGAGGCCGAGAGGCCGTGGACGTTGGATCCGAACCAGGCGCTGTTGCTCACCAGGGTGCTGGCGTAATCCCATCGCATGGACTCCATGACGTCGCTCGTCCAGAACATGGCGGCGTCCACCCCCATGTGCTCGAGGCAGAAGACGCAGGCCCGGGCCCGGGGGGGTGCGGAAAAAAGAAGGAGAGCGAGGACGGACACGATCAGAAGTCCTCGAACAGGTCGAAAGCGGCCGCCGTCTTCGGGGCCATCTTGAATGAATGGCATGCGTTCCTCCATCAGGACTGAATGATTGATTGCGGGATTCGTGTCAGCGGCTGAATGGAGGGGGCGCGGGGGGGCGGGTCGGGAAGGATTCCGTCATGAGAGGGCCGGGTTGGAGGCGTTCGGAAGACTCCATGAAGGGGATGCAGTGGGAGTCGGAGCGTCAGGGGCCGGGGCAGGGAGAGATCCGGGACGACCCCCGGGGCTCTTCCCGGAGGGAATCCCTCATGGGGGCATTCCAGGGAGCAGCCCGTTGTCCGGAAATGATGGCAGGGAAGCGCTCCCTGGGTATTTTCAATGGCATTCCCAATCGCAAGGCGGAGAATCGTCTCCTCCGGGCGAGTCGAAGGACCCGGGGAGGCAAGGATTCTCAGGGAGTGGAAGACGTCATGAATGTCAGGGGATGCAAGCCGGTAAAAGAGCGTCCCCACGATTCCCAGGAGAAGACACAGGAAAAGAATTCCGGCCGGACACCGACGGGCTTGGCTTGGCTTGCCGTGCCCGCGGGCGTGGAATGGAGTCAAATATTGGTGAAACGGCGTCATCGACAATAAAACGGGCATGATCCTGCTCTCGTTGAGGGCCCTCGTCCATTGAGGAGAACTCGGGCCTGAATCGGCGTTCGGGAAATCGTCGGACGATGTTCCCTCGTTTCGATCTAAAGAGAGAAGGGCGGACGGGGAGGGAGTTTGGGAGAGATGCGAAAGGGTGAGGCGGAAGGCAGGATCTTTGTCGAAAGGGCAGGCATTGCTCCGGGGGTGGTCACCGGAGCGCCAGACTCCGGCAGGGCGTCCGGGGCCAAATGGGGCGAAAGGGAGAAGGCCGAGTCGGGGTGCTGGCATTCCCAGGACGGAAGGGGGCCTTCGTAGGCATGGTGGCAGATCCCTTCTCCAGGCTCATCCGAATGGGCGACCTCCATCCCGGCGAAAGAAAGAGGCGATTGATCACCGGAAAGAAGCGGGGGGATCCGGGTTGTGGGAGACGGGAGAGAGGCGCTTTCGGGAGATGCAATAAGTCCTGTCGAGAGGTGCGGCCCGGCTGAAGAGGAAGAGGCAAACGCCCACCCTTCCCCGGTCCCAAGGGCCAGGAATAGAAAAACGAGAGCGATCAGGGTGGCTCCCTTTGGCATGGCGAAAGACTGACTCATCCGAGGGCTCCTGGCCTCCACGGGAAAATTCCCGGGGAATATGACCTGACACCAAGTTTAAGAAACGGAAAGAAATGTGTCAACGCGGATCGACACCAAAACCGAGAGGAATCTTTGGGGAGCGGATCCGGTCTTCCTGAACAATTTTCCAATGCTTATTCATTAAGTATAAATAAATTTTATTTAAAATTAATTAATTTTTTATTTATATAAATTTAGTTTCGTTGTTGACATTTGTGTTTTAGATGTTACTATTTTTTCATGATACGCATGACCCTTCGTCTCGACGATCCCCTATACAGGATCATCAAGGAGCGCGCACTCCGGGAGCACCGGTCGGCCCACGCCGAAATTCTTGTCGTTCTGGAAAGCTTCTTTGCGGAATTCGAACGGACGGAACGGCGCAAGGGCAAGCAATGACTGGAATCCTGACCGGTGAGAGGTCGCAATCCGGTCCCATAAGGGAGGATTTGTGCTCGGAGGCAAGGACATCGCCCGGATCGTCGATTCGGTCAGGGAGTATGAGTCTCTCCTGGAAAAATCCGGTTTCGTCCTGGAGGGGCTCAAAGAGAGTCGTGAGAGGTGGGACATTCTTCTCTCCGAGCGGGATCTTCTTCGGGCAGAGTCCGAGCGGATGCACCGCTCCATCGCCCAGTACAAGGAAGACTGCCAGAATCTTCACGTGCGCAGATCCCAATGGCTGAACGCCGTGGCCGCCCTGAACACCCGTCTCCAGTTCCTGGTGGACGAAATCGCCGTGGTTGTCGGTCGCAAACGAGGACGACAGAGCGGCACGCTTCGCCGCCTTCCCTGACTTTTTGTGCCCCCCCTATTGAGGGTCCAATTCCAGATTGGCCGAATCCTCCTCGTTTCCCAAGGAGCGCTCCCGCTTCCTCTTGATGCCCCCTCCTCGCTCACCCCTCGAAACGGTGCCGGACGCTTTCCCAGGGAAAGCGCTTCGGGGGATCGAATGTCGTCCGCCGGTTGATCATGCGGATCGAGAGGGATTCGATCCATTGCCAGTATTCCTCAATGACCTCCCGGGGAAACCGGACCGCGACCAGCGCTTGGATGTACAGCTCGAGCCAAAGTTCCCGGTCCTTTTCCGTAATCGTGAAGGGAAAGTGGCGGGATCGGAGGCGGGGCTGTCCCCGTTCCCGCGTATAGGACTTCTCTCCGCCACAGACCTCGACATGGAAACGGGCCGTCCGTTCGGCCGCACTCAGGAAGTGGGCCTCGTCCTCCCCGAAGATCGGACGGAGAGGACTATTCCAGATCAGTTCGTGATGGCGCAGGACGAGGTTCCGGATCATGTCGAATCCGGCCACCTCTCCGACCCGTCGTGTCGGAAAGGCGGATTCCGGGTAGAAGAAATCGACCATCTGAGGGCGAACGACCGGAGAATCCGCTCCGAGGCGGTCGATGTCCATCGTGGAGGATTCGGAGAAGGTCGGAGGAAGCGCAGGAGCCCCGATCTTCGGGAACGGAATGAACGGGACGGAGTGAGAAGAGTTTTCCATGCTCATGGGATCATCCTTCAGTCGCAAATGGGCTTTCGGAAGTCGGTCTGCCGTGAAAGGAGATCTGATGTCGGAAAGAGGCATTTCGGGTGAGGGAGGAAGAAAGTCCTGGAGTGACAGTCTCCGTCGAAGCAGCGCCGTTGCCGGAAAGACAGGTTTTTGGTGGAGACGGAAGGCCCGGAGTTCCTCCTCGCGGGCTGTCTTCTCAGGCCATTCTAGGCCCTCCCGGCAAAAAATCAAGGGCTTTGTGAGCCACTTCTAAAGATCTGACAGGCGTCCCCCTCCTGAAAAAATTGAAGCGAGAAGGCTGGATGGGTATAATACATTGTTTTGCATCTTAAGTTCATTTTTTTCACAGACAAGGGCCGGTTGAAATCCTCAGAGAGAGGAGGCCCAAACGATGAAGGAGCAATGGGAATGATGGAACAGACACTGGCGATCGTCAAGCCGGACGCGGTCCGGAAGAAGTTCTCGGGATCGATCCTGGCCCGGTACGAAAAGGAGGGGTTCCGGATTCGCGCCCTCAAGACGCGGCTCCTTTCGAAGGCGGAGGCCGAAGGATTCTACGCCGTCCATCGGGAAAGACCGTTTTTTGGCAGTCTGGTCGACTTCATGGTCAGCGGTCCTGTGATCCTGGTGGTGCTGCAGAAGGAGAACGCCATTCTGGCCCATCGCCAGCTCATGGGTGCCACCGATCCCGCCAAGGCCGAAAAGGAGACCCTCCGCGCCCTCTATGGCGAATCGATCGAGTATAACGCGGTCCACGGATCCGATTCGGCCGAGACCGCCCGTTTCGAAATCCCCTATTTCTTCTCCACCGTCGAACTCGTGGGATAACGGATGGCGTCGCCCACCCTCCTGATCGTCGGGCGGGGTCGGGTGGCCGTTCTGGCCGCCCGGCTCGCCGCCGTCCGGGGGTACGTTCCCACTCTGTCGGAAAGTCGGGCAGTCGTTGGGCCCTCTTTGTTTCTGGGGGGGCCGGAGGGTCTCCTCCCCCTTCTTGAAGCCGAAAGCGGATATTCCCTGGGAATGGACCAAATGGACGCCACGCCCGGTCTCCCGAAGCTCCTGTATCTTGGATCCCTCCACCGGCTCGTGGGATGTCTTCTCGCCGGGGCCGTCTCCCCGGAAGAGGCGGAACGGTTTTTTCCAGGACGGGAGATCCTTCAAACGGCCCTCTCACCGGAGCTCGACGGCCGGATCCTTCTGAGCTACCGCAAGACCTCCGTGCGGACTCCCCTGGGCCAGAGGATCCTCGACTGGTTTCTGGAGCCGGAGCGCCAGAAGGAATCCCTCCCGCGGGCCATCCGGAAGAAGGCCGCTCCCCTCCTGCCCCCATGGACGGAGTTTCTTGAAGACATTCGTCCCTTCTCGGGTCTTTCCGGGAAGAAGCTTGACAACCCCGAATCCCTGCGCCTTCTGGTCCATCTGGTCGAGTCTCGCGGAAGGGTTCTGGCGGGAAGCGGGGCTCCCCTGGAGATCGAGGGGGTCGAGATCCTTCCTGCGGGAGTCGCTCTCCCGGAGATCGAAAAGGCCAAAAAGGGGAGAGGCTACGCGCTGGCCGGACAGGATCGCACCTTCGACCGGGTTCTGGCCCTCACCGCCCCTCCCGACAGGCCACTCGCATCGGCGCGGTGCGCCCTTCTCCCGGGGCGGATCTCCCCGCTGTGGCCCTCCTCTCTTCTCCTGCGGGAGGACCCCGGGAATGTCTCGTTCCTGATCCGCGGGGAAAAGGAGGCGGCCCGT
>JAKADN010000029.1 GCA_021820445.1 Nitrospirota bacterium
TCGCCCGGGAGAAAGGAGAGAGGAGCCGGATCCGGCTCCTCGAAGGATGAACGGCGCCTTCCGGGGGGATCGGTCCGTTTGGACCCCTCTGGGGCGACGGTGCCGCGCCGTCTTTAGGGTTGCCGGAGCGCTCCGGGCTCGGACAGGAGGCGTTCCGTCAGGGGAACGACCTCCCCCACATCCTTTCCGTATCCGTCGGCCCCGATCTCGGTCGCGAATTTGGGGGTCACCACCGCCCCCCCGACCAGGACCCGGTAGGGCAGGTTTCGCTCCCGAATCGTGTCCATGGCGATCTTCATCTGGATCATGGTCGTGGTCATCAGGGCCGAAAGGGCGATGATCTGGGCCTTTTCCCGCTCCGCCGCCTCGAGGATCGTCTCGAGGGGGACGTTCCGGCCGAGGTCGACCACCCGGTAGCCGAAGTTCCGGAGCATGAGGATGCAGATGTTCTTCCCGATGTCGTGGATGTCCCCCTTCACGGTGGCGAAGACGATCGTCCCTTTTGGCTCCGTGGGCCCCTTGGCCTCGAGATGGGGCTGCAGGATCTCCACCCCCTTCTTCATGGTGTCGGCGCCGGCGATCAGGTGCGGGATGAACTTGAGACGCTGGCCGAAGAGGTCTCCCAGCTTGCGGATGGCGGGGGTCATGAAGTCGACGAAGATCGAGAAGGGGGCCGTTCCTTCCGCCAGGGCCTGGTTCACGAGGGGGCCGATCGCCTCGCGCTCCCCTTCGACGATGGCCCGTTCGATCTTTTCGGCGGTGGTCAGGGGACGGTCCGGAACGGCGGTTCCGGCAGCGCCCGGTGTGGTCGTGGCGGTTGCGGAGGGGACGAGGGGGGTCCAGCCCGCCGCCTTGTCGATGAAGACCCGGCATTCGGGGTCCCGGCCGGCAAAAAGGCTCGCGGCCGCCACCGTCTGGTGAAGGAGAGGATCGTAGGGGTCGCAGATCGCCCCGTCGAGACCCGCCCCGATCGCCATGGCGAGGAAGGTGTCGTGGACGGTCTTCCGGACCGGAAGGCCGAAGGAGACGTTCGAGAGCCCCACGATCGTCCGGGCGTTCCACTCCGATTTGAGGATCCGGATCGTCTCGAGGGTCTGGCGGGAGGCCTCCTGGACGGCGGAGACGGTGAGGGCCAGGGTGTCGAAGACGATGTCCTCGGGGCGAAGACCGAACCGTTCGGCCGCCCGGAGGATCTTTTCGGCGTTCTTGATCCGGTCGGCGGCCTTCTCGGGAATGTCCTCCCCCGAAAGAAGTCCGATGACCGCCGCCCCGTATCGGCGGATCAGGGGAAGGACCTCTTCGATCCGCTCCTCCTCGGCGTTGACGGAGTTGACCAGGGCCCGGCCGGGATAGAGGCGGAGCCCCGCCTCCAGCGCCGAGGCGAAGGAGGAGTCGATCACGAGGGGCAGGGAGACCACGTTGCCGATGGCGGTGACCGCCTTCTCCATCATGAGCGCCTCGTCGACGAGTGGGACCCCCACGTTCACGTCCAGGGCGTGGGCCCCCGCCGCCGCCTCTTTCCGGGCCTCGGCCACGATCAGGTCGGTCCGGCCCTCGGCGATCGCCTCGGAGAAGAGCTTCTTGCCGGTCGGATTGATCTTTTCCCCGATCAGGACGAAGGGCACCCCCGCTCCGATGGGAAGAACCCGGTTTCGGGAGGCGATCCGGGTGAGGGGGCTCCGGGAGCGGGCGACGGGGGAGACATCCTTCAGGCGCTTCGAAAGAAGCCGGATGTAGTCCGGAGTCGTGCCGCAGCAACCGCCGATGATGTTGGCCCCCGCCTGCACGAAGGCCGGGGCGTAGGCGACCATCTCCTCCGCCCCGGAGGGGTAGACCGTCTTGCCGTCGCGGTGGACGGGAAGCCCGGCGTTGGGTTCGATGGCAAGAAAGGTGTGGGTGGCCCGTCCGAGCCGTTCGAGGACGGGAACCATCGCCTCCGGCCCCACCGAGCAGTTGAGGCCCATGATCTCGACGCCGAACCCTTCGAGGACGGCCGCCACCGTCTCCGGATCGGATCCCGAGTCGGTGATCCCGTCGGAGTTGAAGGTCATGAGGGCCATGACCGGTAGCCGGGGAGCCCCTTCCCGGACCCCGATCAGGGCGGCGCGCATCTCCTGGATGTCGAACATCGTCTCGATGGCGATCAGGTCGGCGCCTGCCTCCGCGAGGAGGGCGGCCTGCTCCCGGAAGAGGGCGACGGCATCCTCGAAGGAGAGGTCTCCCACCGGGGCGATGGTCGTTCCCGAGGGGCCGATGTCGCCGGCGATGTAGGCCTTGCCCTTCGAGGCCCGGCGGGCAAGCTCGACTCCGGCCCGGTTGATCTCCCGGATGCGGGACTCGGCGCCGTATTCGGCGAGCCGGAGGCGGGAGGCTCCGAAGGTGTTGGTGAGCAGGATGTTCGAGCCGGCGGCGGCGTATTCGGCGTGGACGGCGGCGATCTCGTCCGGCTTTTCGAGGTTCCAGAGGTCGGGAGCATAGCCCGGGGGAAGGCCCCGGCCCTGAAGGAGGGCGCCCATGGAGCCGTCGAGCAGAAGAATCTCTTTCCTGAGCCGTTCGAGAATGGAAATCACGTGTCGGTGTCCTCGTCTGTTGTCGATTTTGGCCCCGTTCCCGGCCGCTGCCACCCGATGACGGCGGAGACGGAGAGACGGGGAATCATGATGAAGGCCTCGTTTAAGGTGATGCCGATCTGGTGGGCCGATGTCAGGGCCATCACCTCGGTCTGGGACGAAAGGGGCCAGTCGCCGTATCCGACGCCGAAGCGGTAGGTGCGCATGTACCCCGCCCGGACGATCTCGCGCTCGAGCATCCGGTCGAGCCAGATCCCCATGTAGTCGGCCATCCAGGCTCCGACCCGCTCCAGAAAATAGGCGTGTGCCGGTTCGGGGCCGGAGAGCCGGTCGACCTCCTCCTCGATCCGGGGGCCGATGGTGGCGACGATCAGGGTCGCATAGTCGCAGTGCCTCAGAAGCTTCACCATCTTTTCCCCGACGAAGAGGGTGGAGGTCTCCCGGGTCAGGACGCGCCGTTCCTCGATCCCGGTGATCTCGAGGGTGCGGTAGACCCCCTTGCCCTCGATCATCCGGTATCCTTCCTCGATGGCCGCCCCGATGGCCTTTTCCATCGCCGGCTCTCCCAGATCCTTGAGGGAGGCCTTTTTCGGAATGCGCATCTCCCGGAGGATCTGGCGCTCCTCGATCTCGAAGGGAATGTTGTTGAAAAAGACCGGGTGGCCCAGTCTGATGGCCGGCATGTCATCCTTTCCAGGGCCCTTCACCAAAAAGGGACCGCCTCCCGCCGATGGCGGGGACGGTCCCATCTTCCTGTCTGGGCCGTTGCTATGAGACGGCCCTCCGGCTGCAGGCCGGAGGGAGGATCCGTCCCGTTTTCAGACGGGTTGGCGCGTCATCGAGTCGAGGGAGATCAGCTTCTCGCTCTCCTCGCGGATCTGGTGGTTGATATGCATGGAGCAGAACTTCGGGCCGCACATGGAGCAGAATTCGGCGTGCTTGAAGGTCTCCTGGGGAAGCGTCTCGTCGTGCATCGACCGGGCGCGGTCCGGATCGAGCGAGAGGTCGAACTGGCTCTTCCAGTCGAACTCGTAGCGGGCCTTGGAGAGCTGGTCGTCCCGGTCCCGGGCCCCCGGACGGTGGCGCGCCACGTCGGCGGCGTGGGCCGCGATCTTGTAGGCGATGATCCCGTTGCGCACATCCTCGAGGTCCGGAAGTCCCAGGTGCTCCTTGGGGGTGACGTAGCAGAGGAGGGCGGCTCCGGCGGTCGCCGCGGCGGTGGCTCCGATCGCGGAGGTGATGTGGTCGTATCCCGGGGCGATGTCGGTCACCAGGGGGCCGAGGACGTAGAAGGGGGCCTCGTGGCAGAGATCCTGCTGCTTTTCCACGTTCATGGGGATCTGGTCGTAGGGAACGTGGCCCGGTCCCTCGATCATGACCTGGACGTCCGCCTCCCAGGCCTTCTTGGTGAGTTCCCCCAGAACCTTGAGCTCGGCGAACTGGGCGGCGTCGGAGGCATCGGCCAGGCAGCCGGGGCGAAGGCCGTCTCCCAGGGACAGGGTCACGTCGAACTCCCGGCAGATCTCGAGGATCCGGTCGAATCCGGTGTAGAGGGGATTCTCCTTGTCGTGGCGGAGCATCCACTGGGCCATGAGGGAGCCGCCACGGCTGACGATACCGGTGAGCCGCGAGGCGGTGAGGGGAATGAACTCGCGGAGGAGCCCCGCATGGATGGTCATGTAGTCGACCCCCTGTTCGGCCTGGGCGCGGATGACCCGGATCAGCGCGTCCTCCGTCAGGTCGAGGGGATCCCCCACTTGGTGGATGGCTTCGTAGATCGGAACGGTGCCGAGAGGGATCGGGCTGTTGCGGAGCATGGCCTCCCGGATTTCGGGAATCTTGGGACCGGTCGAGAGGTCCATGACGGTGTCGGCCCCGTGCTTGAGGCAGACCGCGAGCTTGCCCAGCTCGTTTTCGATGTTGGGAACGAGGGAGGAGTTGCCGATGTTCGCGTTGATCTTGCAGGTGATGCCGATGCCGATCCCCATCGGGACGAGTTCGGGATGGCGGATATTGGCGGGAATGATCATGCGGCCCCGGGCCACCTCGGACCGGATGAACTCCGGATCGACCTTTTCGATGGAGGCGACATGGTCCATTTCGGGCGTGATCTGCCCCTTGCGCGCGTAATGCAGCTGGGTGACCACCCCGGAGCGTCCCTTGACCCATTCTTTTCTCATTTTCGATCTCCCCGATAAAGGCTGTATGTATAACGTCCGTTCCCCGAAGCGGGTTTGGGGGAGTCTCGAATCCCCCGATCCGGCCGGGGCGAACCTGGCGGTGTCGTCCACTGGCGTGACGGAGCCGGTGCGGAATCCATTCCCGGTTTTGGCGGGAGGCTTCCGGAATCCTTGCCGGCCAATGCTGAGCAGTGCTCTGATTTCATCACGGGGAGAGGTTTCTTGTCAATGAAAAAAGGAAGGGAAAGCGCCCTGCCGGGCCCGGTGGAGGCCGGCGGGCGGGCCCGGCGTCCGGGAACCAGGGGAGAAAGGGAAGACCCTTCGCATGGCCTGTCGCCGCTCCCCCCTTTAGAGACGGAGGGGGATCTCCGATAAGAATGACACGATCCTCCTTCTAAATGTGGGAGAGAACTCTAAATTCCCTTTTTAGAGGGCTTCTTGCCAGCATTCCGCCCCTTGTTTACCATGGGCGGCATAGGCCGGACACGCCTTGAAGGCCGAAGAGAGGATTTTCAGGGAATGAGCCGGCAGAACCCGGCCCCCGGGGATCGAGGGAAAGGCGTGACCCTCCGGCGGCGACGCCCTGACCGGAACGAGAATGAGGGGGAAAGAACCCGCAGGACCCTGCCAGAGATCAATCTTTCGTGAAGGAGTCTCCGATGTCGATCCGGAACAAGCTCGTCCTCATGCTGTCGGTCGCCGTTCTGCTCCTGGCCGTCTCCGCCTTTCTGACTGTCCGCTCCTTCCGCCAGACCCAGCGGGTGATGGACCGCTCGGTTTCCTTCCAGAAGGAGACTGCGCTGGCCTCGCGCCTCACCGTCCACGTCACCGACCTCCAGCGGGCCCTCCAGGTGGCGGTCTATGCCCCGGATCCGGCACTCCGCAAGCGGATGGTGGATCTCTCACTCGCGCTCGACCGGAAGGACCAGGCGCTTCTCGCCTCCCTCGGGACGATGGAGATGACCCCCGCGGCCCGGCTCTTCCTCGATCGCCTGAAGGCGACCCGCAAGAGCATCGGATTCGCCGAGCTCCAGATCCGGGCGCTCCTGAAGGTCGGCCAGCTTCCTTCGGCCCGGGCCATCTACGAGGGCTCCTTCGGACAGCTCTTCCGGGCCTACAGGGCCACCTCCGTCACCATCGCCGCCTACAACAGCCAGCTCGGGGCCCTTCTGGCCGCCAAGACCGATCGCCTGATCGGCCGCTCCATCCTCCTGATCGAGATCTCCTCGGTGTTCGTGGCTCTCACCATCCTCCTTCTCGGCCTCGGGATCCTGAAGACGGTCTCGAGGGGGATGACCTGCGTCATCGGACGCATGGGGGAGCTGGCCCGGGGCGAGTTTGCCGTGAGGGAGGAGAGCCGTCTCGCCCGTGCCAGGGACGAGTTCGGAAATCTCGTCCGGGAGATGGGGCAGATGGTCGCCCAGATCTCGGAGCTCGTCCGGACGGTCCACCGCGAGGCGGGAGAAAGCTCCGCCCAGACGGAAAACCTCGAAAAGAACGCCGCCCGCCTCGAAGAGCGGCTTGCCGGCATCCGCGGAGAGTTTTCCTCCTTCGTCAGCGTGGCGGACCGGATGATCCGGGAGTCCCAGGACCTCTCCCGCACCTTCTCGGAGACGGAGGAGACCGCGAAGCGGGCCCAGTCGATCAGCGAAGAGGGGATGGGATCGGTCCAGGAGGCCTTCTCCTCGGTCGAGCTCCTGGCCGGCTCGGTCCTCCAGGGGCAGAAAACCATGGAGAGCCTCGTCCGTCGGTCCGAGGAGATCGGAACGATCGTGACGGAGATCCGGATGATTTCGGCCCAGACCAATCTCCTGGCCCTGAACGCCGCCGTCGAGGCGGCCCGGGCCGGAGAGCAGGGGCGGGGATTTGCGGTGGTGGCGGACGAGGTGCGCAAGCTCGCCGGCACGACCGATCACTCCATCAACAACATCGCCGCCATCGTCCAGACCGTCCAGGAGGAGATCGGCGATCTCTCCCGCTCCCTCCAGCAGGCGGCAACCGGCGTCTCCGAGAGCCAGCGGCGGTCGACGGGAGCCCAGAACTCCCTCCGGCAGATCCGGGAGGAGATCGGGTCGATTTCGCGGAGAGTCCTGGTGGATCTCAAGGGAAGCCTGGAAAAGCAGGTCCAGACGATCCGGGACGTCCAGAGCCTCCTCGCCCGGTCGATCGAGGGCTTCGACGCGATCTCCGGCATTTCGGAGGAGACCCAGAAGACGGTCCGGGAGGTCCGGGAAGGCTCGGAAAGCCTCCGGGAAGCCGTCGGCCGCTTCCGGGTCTGACCTCCCGGAGACTTTTGCCCTCATTCTGTCCCCCGGCGCTCCTTCGGAGCCCCGGTTCCAAAGGTGACTTTGTCACTCTCCTAAGTCTCGGGAATTGTCCCCTATCTTTGCTTGCGGTTCCCGTTTCGATGGACTAGAATCGGGAGGTCGGAAGGCAGGGCCCGACAAGATCCGGCCCTGTCTTGCGGCCAACTGTCGGGGGGCGCCGGTCGCCCGGTCGCCCCGAGGATGAATCCGGTCCGGGAGGACGGGAAGAGTCCTTCCCACTCCCCCCGGACCAGGGCGGAGGAAAGAATGGCCAAGAAAATCGTGATTCTGGGCGGAGGCGTCGCCGGAACAATCGTCGCAAACCAGCTCGCGCGAAAGATCGCCGGCGAGCTTCGCTCCAAGTCGGTATCGATCACCCAGATCGGAAACACCGAAACCCACACCTACCAGCCCGGTTGGCTCTACATTCCCTTCGATCTTTCCCGTCCGGAGGACCTGAAGCGTCCCCAGCGCTCCCTTCTCGACCCCGCCATCGACTTCGTCCAGGACGAGATCGCCGCCATCGACATCAAGGGGCAGAAGCTGACCTCCAAAGGGGGGAAAGAATACACCTACGACATCCTGGTGATCGCCACCGGCTCCGTTCCCCGCCCCGACCTGACTCCGGGCCTCATCGAAGCGGGCCACTGGTTCCACACCGAAGAGGGGTCGATCAAGCTGCGCGATGCGCTCCGGGCCTTCACCGGGGGCAAGATCGTCATCTCGATGGGCATTCCCCACAAGTGTCCGGTCGCCCCGGTCGAGGTGACACTCATGCTCGACGACTACCTGAGGAAGAGGGGGCTGCGGGACAAGACCGAAATCACCTACACCTATCCGGTGGGCGCGGTCCACACCATCCCGGCGGTGGCCAAGTGGGGAGCCCAGACCTTCGAGGAGCGGGGGATCAAGTACGAGGTCTTCTTCAACATGAAGGAGGTGGACCCCAAGAACAAGATCGTCCACAGCATGGAGGGAGGCCAGTACCCCTTCGATCTTCTGATCACCATTCCCCAGCACCGGGGAGCCCAGGTGATCCTCGACTCGAAGCTCGGCGAGGGGGGATGGATCCCCACCAACAAGGAGACCCTCCAGATGGAAGGGAGCGAGAACGTCTTCGTGGTGGGGGACACGACCAACCTCCCCGTCTCGAAGGCCGGCTCCACCGCCCATTTTTCGGCGGACGTCCTCGTCGAGAACGTCGTCGACCTCCTCTCCGGACAGAAGCCGTCCCACAAGTACGACGGCAAGGTCTTCTGCTTCATCGAGACCGGCCGGAACCAGGCCAGCTACATCTCCTTCAACTACACCAACCCGCCGGTTCCTCCCACGCCGACGACCATGGTCCACTGGCTGAAGATTTCCTACAACAAGATGTATTGGCTGACCTCGCGGGGCATTCTATAGGAGAGAGAGATGGGAGAAGCAAGCCGGACAGACCTCCTCGGGGAAAAGCTCGGGGAGCAGGCAACGCAGGAACTTCTGGTGCGGATCCTCGACCGTCTCGACACGCTGACCGAGGCGGTGACGGCCCAGAAGGCCCTGATGGACATCGGATCGAACCAGCTGGTGGAACGGGTCGCCGAGACCGCCGACCGGGCGGTGACCCTCCTCGACCGGGCCTCCGATCCCCATGTGGTGGCCATTCTCGAGAAGCTTCGTGATATCGAGGGAGTCATCCCGGCCCTCGAGCGGCTGGGTCCCCTGGTCGCGTCGGGGGGGCTCGACACCCTGGTCGAGCTCGGAACGGCGGCGGCGGCCATCAACCGGATCATGACGGACGGACTCCTCGAGCGGCTCGTCACCCAGGTCGAACGCGCCAGCGGCCTGATGGAGCAGCTCATGACCCTTCCGGTGGAGCGGCTGAACCAGGCGGTGCACCGGATGGACGAGGTGGGAGCGATCGACACCCTGCCCGACGTGGCGGCGGGGGTCGTGGCCCTGACCCGGATCTTCAACGATGCCTTCGTCGAACGGGTCATGGTGACCCTCGAGCACTGGATCTCGGAGGTGGAGATTCTCTATTCCGCCGTAAACCGGGTGAGCGACGAGGGCAAGACCGGCTCCGGGATCTTCGGCCTGATCTCCCTCATGGGCGATCCCGAAAATCAGAAGGCCATTTACACCGGCCTCGAGCTCGTGAAGGCAATGCGCGCCGCCCGGCACTGAAGCCGGAAGTCGGTATTTCAGGGAAGAGGTGCGGGGGGAGCCGACGGGCTTTCCCCGCTTTTTTTTTTGAAGGGAGGGTCGAATGCCGGGAATCCAGGAGGTTGACGTCTTCATGGCCGGAGCCGGCGGGGGAGCCTACCCTGCCGCCTTCCGGCTGGCCCAGGCCGGAATGACCGTTGTCATGGCCGATCCCAAGGGGGTCATGAGCGGAAATTGCCTCGCGGAGGGCTGCGTTCCCTCCAAGGCGGTGCGCGAGATCGCCCATCATCGGGCCCGCCAGGAGCGTTTTGAAAAGTTCGGGCTAACGGGAACCCTCGGAGTGGATTACGCCCGGATCGTGGCCCACAAGGACCGGGTCCAGCGGGAGCGATACGACCAGCATGCCCTGGAGCTTGCGGCCCAGCCCAAGATCCGCCTGGTCAAGGGGCGGGCCCGCTTCATCGACGCCCACACCGTGGCGGTGGAGGGGGATCGGGGCGAGGACCGCTACCGGGCGCGCTTCATCCTTGTGGCCTCGGGGAGCGACATTTCGATTCCGCCCATTCCCGGGGCGGACCGGGCGCTGACGAGCCGGGACCTCTTCGCCCTCTCCCCGACCCTTTCGGCCCTTCCCGCCTCGATGGGGATCATCGGGGGCGGCTACATCGGCCTCGAAACGGCTTCTATGTTCCGGGCCCTGGGCGCGGAGGTGACCCTCTTCGAGCAGGGGCCCCGGGTTCTCTCCGGCATGGACGAAGAGATGGTGAGGGATCTCGCCTCCCTTCTGGACCCTTCCATCCGGATCCTCACCGGGGTCCAGGTTCAGGAGATCCGGACGGTTCCGGGCGGCGAGGAGGTCCTTTACCGCATGGGGGGGACCGGAGAGATCCAGAGAGTCTCCTTTTCCCGGGTGATGGTGGCCGCCGGCCGCCGGCCGGTCATCCCCGAGGGCCTTCCCGCCGTCGGGGTGGAGGTCGGGAAGCGGGGGATCGTGGTCGACACCGGGATGCGGACGGCCATTCCCCACATCTTCGCGGCGGGAGACGTGAACGGCCTCACCCCGCTCTTCCACGCCGCGGTCCGCCAGTCGCTGGTGGCGGCCCACAACATCCTGGGCGGGGAGGTCTCCCTGGACTCTTTCGATCCGGGACCGGTTCCGACCACGATCTTCACCCTGCCGGAGGCGGCCTATGTGGGGCTCGTGCCGGAGACGGCCCGGAAAAAGGGGATTCCCGTGATCGCGGGCCGGTACGATTTTTCCGAGGATTCCCGGGCCCAGATCCTGGGGGAGACCGGCGGGGGGATCACCCTCCTCTTCGAACCGGGAAGCCTCAGGCTTCTCGGAGGGACGATCGTCGGCGTCGACGCCGGCAATCTCGTGGGAGAGATCGGCCTGGCCCTGGCCGGAGGGCTCACGGCCCGGGACCTCGCGGGATTTGCCGACCAGCATCCCATGGCCTCCGAAGGAATCGGAAAGGCGGCCCGCTCCCTCTTCTAGGGAGGCATCCGAACGCAAGGAGCGATCCCCATCGACTGCGCCCGGCTCGACGCTCTCAGATGACCTCCTCTGGCCTGGCCTTCCTGGAACAGCCCCGGAGCCTCGTGATATTCGGGCTCGGGTATGCGGTGGAACGCCTTTTGGGGGCCCGCTGGCTCCTGGAGCAGGAGAGGGTCTCCTGGGGGGATATCGACACCCAAGGCTTTGCCATCTTCGACCGCCTCCGGGGGAGGATTGCCCCAAGTCCGCTCCCTCCTGACTGACCGAACGACCTCCCTCCTGCCTTGCCCCGGAAAGAACGACGACCGGGTGGTCCTTCGACGCCTGCCGGAGGAGAGGGGTCATCCATCTTTTTTTGTATTTTGATTCAGATGTTGAATGATTGTCATTCATAGGCTGTAGAAAAATATCTTATCTTTTCCAGGTCAAGGACAGTCTCGAAAAGGCGGCTCTCCCTCCCGATGCGGAGTGTCCCTAGAGAGGCCTGTCCCTACTCTGCGGAGCCCGTTCCGTCGTGCGATCTTGCGTCCGATTCCCTTCAAGTCCTCCCCTCCCGGGGAACGGCCGACTCCTTCCGTTCCTGAAATATCTCTCCCTCCGCACCTCCCTCCCGGTCCCATCCCTTTTATTCATTTTTACCTGACTTGACGATCGCTCCCCGGAGAGTATCGTTTCAAAAGGGGGACCGGCCTTCGGGGAGCCTTGGAAGGAAGCTTGGGTTTCCCCCGGAAAGGAGACGGACAATGGCCCGGACGGTGAGCGACCGCATCGTGGAGTTCCTGGCGGAGCGGGGGGTGGAAAGGATCTTCGGAATCCCCGGTGACACCATCGATTCCCTGATGGAATCCCTCCGCAAGCAGAAGGCGGTCCATTTCGTCGTGATGCGCCACGAGGAGGCCGGGGCTTTTGCCGCCAGCGCCCAGGCCAAGTTGACGGGACATCTTTCGGTCTGCGTCGGATGCCAGGGGCCGGGGGCGATCCACCTGTTGAACGGCCTCTACGACGCCGCCCTGGACCGTGTTCCGGTCCTGGCGATCACCGGCCAGATTCCCAGAGACGAGCTTGGGACGGGGATGCCCCAGGAGATCGACCAGCTTCGCCTCTTCGGCGACGTGGCGGTCTACAACGCGGAGGTCCGCTCCCCCGAGAATCTCGAGCCGGTCCTCTCCCGGGCGGTTCGGGAGGCCCAGGTCCGAAAAGGAGTGGCCCACGTCTCGATCCCCTCGGACGTCATGCGCCTTCCGGCGACTCCCCGGCCTTCCTCCGCCGAGGAGGGAGTCCTTCCGGCCCGTCCGATGGTCCGTCCCCTTCCCGACGAGATCCGGCGGGCGGCCGAGATCCTCGACCGGGCCTCCCGGGTGGCGATCCTCTACGGGGAGGGAGCCCGGCGGGCGGAGGCGCCCCTGGTGGCGCTCGCCTGGCGCCTGGGGGCCCCTCTCGTCCACACCACCCGCTCGAAGGACCTCCTTCCTTCCCGCCATCCGTCGCTCATGGGAGGGATCGGCCTGATGGGATCCCGGACGGCGAACCACGCCGTCCAGAGTTGCGAGGCCCTTCTGGTGGTCGGATCGGACTTTGCCTTCCGGGAGTACTATCCGGAGTCCGTCCCCGTCGTCCAGGTCGATCTCGATCCCGCCCGGATCGGTCGGCGGGTTCCGGTGGCCGTGGGTCTGCCCGGGGAGGCCCGGGAGGTTCTTCCGGCCCTTCTGGAGAATGTGCACGAACGGACCGACCGCTCCTTTCTGGAGCGGATGCGCCGGGAACGGGAACAGGAAATCGCCCGACATCTCGCGGTACGGGACGACGGGCTCCTCCACCCGGGGGAGCTGACCCGTCTGGTCGGGGAGAGCGCGCCGGAGGATGCCGTCTTCCTGGTCGACTCCGGAACGGTGACGGTCTGGGCCAACAACTATCTCGACATTCGGGGGAGCCAGCGATTTCTCTGGTCCGCGAATCTGGGGTCCCTGGGATTTGCCCTCCCGGCGGCGATCGGGGTGAAGTTCGCCGCCCGGACCCGGCCCGTGGTCGCCCTGACGGGAGACGGAGGCTTCGGGATGCTCCTGGGGGATCTTGCCACGGCGGTCCGCTACCGCCTGCCCCTGGTGGTGGTCGTCTACGACAACGGGTCCTACCAGTTCATCGAATACGAAGAGGAGGCGGAAGGGAATCCCGTCTTCGGGACCAAGCTCACCAATCCGGACTTCGTGGCCCTGGCCCGCTCCTTCGGAGCCGACGGGGTTACCGTGTCCCACCCCGAGGAGGTGGCCGGAGCCCTCGAGGCCGCCCTCGCCTCCCCCGTCCCCTTCGTGATCGACGCCCGGGTCAATCCCCGGGAACTCTATATCCCGCCCCTCCTGACGCCGCGCATGGTCGTCGCCTTCGCCCGCTCCCAGATCCGGAGCTTTTTCGCGCCTCCCTCGGAAGCCGAGGGCTAGGCGGGCTTTCTCCCGGCTCTGCGAGGGCTTCCTTTGAGGCCTTTCGAAGACCCCTCCCTCCTCCCCGGGTTCTCTGTCCTCCCGTGGCCGAAGTCCCCCTCCTGTCAGTAGAACAGCGGAATCCGGAGCATGACCTGGACGTTCGGGGCATCGGGGGTGATCCCTGCGGCCACCGTGACCAGGTAGAAGAAATGGGGATTCACGTCATAGGAGGCGCCGAAGAGGACCGATCCCATCTGGAGGATCCGGGTCAGGGGGATCTGGGTTCCGTTCTGGCTCGGGGGCCAGACCGTCATCTGGTCGTATCCCAGGGAGAAGGAGGCCTTGGGGTTGAAGGAGAACCATCCGCCCAAGTTCAGGTCGGTGGCGTCGCCGGGATTGACGGTGCCCACCACCCCGCCGAAGTTCCGGGACATGTTGTAGATGAAGGAGGCGTTGCCGTAGAAGACGACGGGGGTCGTGGGGAAAAAGACGCTCACCCCCGGTTCGAAGGCCCAGAAGCCCGTTCCCGTCGGCTGGGAGAGGAGGACCCCCGTGTCGGAATTGACGGGGATGGAAAAAGGATTGTTCCCGGAGGTGGACTTGACCATCAGGTGTCCCAGGAAGAGGCCTCCCAGGGCCGGATGGGTGTTGAACTGGTAATGGAGCCCGAACTGGATGTCCCCCAGGCCGTTGCCCGAGGCGGCCGCGGCGGTCGGCGTGGCCGTCGAGCCGGTGGTGGAGATCGGGGAGACGAAGGCGGTCAGGGTCCGGTAGATGTAGGGGACGTCGGCCTCGAGTTCGAGACGGCTGGAGAGCCCCAGATAGAAGGAGAGGATGTCGACGTAATAGTCCTGGCTCAGCTGCTGGATGTTCACGAGGGTCGTCGGAAAGAGCTGGTTCACCGTGAAGGTCTGGACCCCCACCTGGGTGGCCGCGTTGTGGACGTACATGAAGGTGTTTTCGACCAGGAGCTTCCCCGCCGGCAGAAGCAGGGAGATTCCCTTCGGGGCGGACGGGGGATTCGCCGTGACGAGGAGGGGCGGGGGAGAGGGTTTTTTGACGGCCGGCGGAGGGGGGGGACCCGGGGGCACATAGGCGATCAGATGGACGATCCGGTGGCGGTGGTAGCAGTCCTCCCCCGTCCGCTCGCAGAGGCGGAGATGGGGGATGGGGTCCCTCCCCACGGGAATGACGGCGATCCGGACGGGGGCGATGCCCCGCTTCACCAGATAGTGGCGCACCGCGTCGCCCCGGCTCCGGGCCAGGGCATAGTTGTACTCCTTCGTCCCCCGGGTGTCCGCGTGGGCGTAAAGGAGGAGACGGATTTGGGGGTGGGCGGCCAGGACGGGAAGGATGGCCTTCAGAAGGGCCCTGTCGGTCGCGGTCAGGGCGTCGTCGTCATAATGGAAGTAGAGGTCGACTGCCGGGGGAGAGGGCGGGGGCGACGCCGACATGCTTCCGGCCTCCTGGGCCCGGGCTCCTCCGGCGAATCCCAGAAACAGGAGAAGACCCGCGACGAGGACGCGCCACCGGAGGCTGCCGGGACCCCGGGAGGAGGCTCCCGGAGACCGCCGGCTCTCAGTAGAAGAGGGGGATGCGGAAGGTGATCTGGACATTGGGGGCGTCCGGTGTCACGCCGGCCTCCACGTTGAGCATGTAGAAAAAATAACGGCTGACATTGTAGGAGTAACCGAACATGAGGGAGCCCATCTGGAGGACCCGGGTCAGGGGGATCTGGACGCCGTTCTCCGTGGGGGGCCACAGGGTCATCTGGTCGTAGCCGATGCTGAAGGAGGTCTGTTCGTTGAGCGAGAATCCGGCCCCGAAGCTCAGGTCGGTGGCGTTGCCGGGGTTGATCGTCCCGAGGGCCCCCCCGAAGTTGGTCGAGAAGTTGTAGATATAGCCGGCATTGGCATAGAAGACGGCCGGGTCGCTCGGGAAGAGGACCGTCAGACCGGGTTCGATCGACCAGAACCCGGTCCCGGTCGGCTGGACCGTGAGAAGTCCGGTGGTTGAGTTGATCGGGATGGAGAAGGGGTTGCTGCCCGAGTTGGACTTCACCATGAGGTTCCCCAGAAAGAAGGTGCCCCCCATCCCGCTCTGGTTGAACTGGTAGTGGAGTCCGAACTGGACATCCCCGATGTCCGAGCCCGCGGTATTGACCTCGATGGGCGAGGAGGCGCTGGCGATCGGCCGGGTCACCACATTTTCGGTCCGGTAGACATAGGGGACGTCCGCTTCGACCTCGAGCCGGTTGGTCAGCCCGTAGTAGAAGGTCAGGATGTCCATGTAGTAGTCCTGGCTCACCGACTGGACATTGATGCTGCCCACGAGGAGGGCCGAGACGACGGTGAAGCCCTGGATGGCGAGCTGGCTGGCGGTGTTGTGGATGTATTCGAGCGAGTCCTCGACCAGAAGCTTTCCGGCGGGGATCAGGATTCCGGTCGAGGTGACCAGGGTTTCGACGACCGGAGGCTCTTTCTTTTTCTTGGGGGCGATCCCCACGGGGCTGGAGGGGAGGGTCTGGGAGGATTTCTTTTTCTTGCCGGGTTTTTTCGAAGGCTCCGAACCCCCTTCCGTTCCGGCCTCTCCCGATCCCGAAGGCGCGGACGCAGACGGAGCGCTGGAGCCGGAAACCGGGGTCTCGGCCCATGAGGCCTGATTCAGGACCATTCCCATCACAAGCGCGAGGACGAGCGATCCTGCGGATTTTTTCACCCGGCAACCCTTCCTGAGACAATGGGGTTCGAAGAACGGGAAACCGTTGCAATCCGAATGCGCCGAACGAGGGACGCTTTTACCCCGGGGGGCCTCTCAGGGAACCCTCTCCCCCCGGGTTGTTTTTTCTAGGGAACACACCTCACGTCTTGACCTGTTTCGTCAGTCATTCCATCGCTTCCTTCCTTCTCCGGGTCAGAAGGCGTCCGGAGTCCTGGTCCGACCTTCCGGGGGATCAGGGACGATGATCGTTCCGGGGAGCCGGAGCCGGATCCCCTTCCGTTGAGACTTCATCCCAGAGCTTCACGGGACCGCTTTCCTCATAGATCACTCCGGGAAGGATCTCGATGGGGTAGACGCCCGCTCCCCGGGCCCGAAGGTTGATTTCCCGGTCCGGAAGAGGGGGGCCGAAGTCGGAAGGCTTCGTCCCGGAGACTCCGCCCGGATCTTTGAAGGCGACGAGGGAAGGGCCATCGGCCGCGATTCCGGACGGAGAAAGGCCCGGGAGGCCGTTCAGGGAGAAAAACAGGAGCAGGAGGAGGATTCCCCGTGTCATGGGTACGCCTTTTCTGAAGGGGCGGTCCCGGTGCCGTTCCTTTGCCCCGGGGACCTCAGGTGTTGGCGATGAGGCCTAGAAACGGCTCAGGATCGAGCCGAGCGTCGCCGCCTGGTTGAATCTGAGAATCATGTTGGTCGTGTGGGTCGTCGGCCCCAGGTTGCCGATGATTCCGTTCAGCTGGGTCACATGCTGGATCAGGACATTGTTGGCATCGTTCTGGATGACGGTGGTCAGGCTCCCGGCGTTGGAAAGAGCGTTCCCGGCCACCCCGGAGTTTCCGGAGCCGACGGAAACGAGGGTCGTGGTCGGGCTGGAAAGGGTCCTGTTTACGGAGCCGCTTCCCGTGGGTGGTGGCGTCACGACGGAGACTTCGGGAAGTGTCTGGGAGCCTGTTCCCGGGGCGGAATGTCCCGATCCCGTCGCGGAGGTGTTCATCACGGTGTTGATCGAAGACGCTCCGGGGCCGGTTTTTTGTGTGACCGCGGAGGATCCGCCGGATGCGGTCGAACCGGACGAGGGAACGAGTCCAAGCTCCTTCAATGCCGGATTGTTGATGACATTCTGGAGGGAGGTGATGACGTTGTTCGCCAGGGTCAGGTCGGTCTCCGAGATCAGAACATTGTTGACCCATGTGACCGACCGGAAGGAGAAGTTGAAGTTCATGTCTCCGACGGAGAACCCTCCCCGCATGCTGTCGAGGATCCTGTCCGGGAGGGCCGGGGCCCCCACCCGGTCCTTGAGGTCGAGGGCCTTGGCCTCGGAGGGAAAGAGGAGTCCCAGGAGGACAAGGAAAAAACCGATCCGCCGCACCGTGTCGATGCTTTTTTCGGAGCGGAGGACAAAACGGTCGGTGCGAAAACCAGGGGAGCGATGCATGGAATTCTCCTTGGATCCGAAGGAGGGGGATCCTTGTTTGATTGTATGAATGAGGATGAGTGCTTATGAATAAATAAATAAATTTTAAGTAATGGATGTTCCCTCGCAGGTCTCAGGGAATCCCGATCTTGGCAAATCCTCCGAACTGGAACTGGTTCGGTCCAGGGATGAGCAGGAGCTGGGTCGCAAGGGGCAGCGGGTTTTGTGCCACCGAGACCGGAACCTTGACGCTGACCGCGGCCCACTCGGAAGGGTCATTGAAGGACTTCCGGGAGACGAAGAGGTTCTTTCCGGCATGGATCAGAAAGACGATCCGGTTGACCCAGATCTTCTTGAAGGCCGTGATCCGCTCCCGCCGGAGTCCCCGGGCGGGATCCCCGATCAGGACGTACCCCCCTTCGACTCCCTTGATGACCACGAAGTGGCGGTATCCCCGCGTCTGGATCAGCACGATCGCGGGAAGACGGAGTGCGGCCAGACGCCCGAGGGTGAGGCGGTAGCCGTCCGCCGCGTATCCGATGGAGGCCAGGTAGTGCTTGATGTCGAGAAGGGAGAACCCTTCCTTCTTGATCTTGGCCTGGTCCCCGTTCTTCCACATGGCCTTGAAGGCCGCGTCCTCGGTGGTCGGTCTTTTGAATTCGTAGGTCAGAAGGGTCGCCACGGCGGCCGATCCGCAGGAAAAGTCATATTGCTGCCGGACGACCGTCCGGAACTTCGCTTCCTTGTAGCTGGTCGCGGGGATGGTGGCCAGCCCCATGGGACCCGCAAAGTCGAGGACTCCGGCCTGGGCGGACGGAAGGGCAGGGAGAGTGAACGGTAGCATCCCTCCGGCCAGGATGAGCCCTGCGAGAAGTCTTCGGATGGAGGAGGAGGGGGCCGTTTCGGAGCCCCCTCCGGGTTGCGGATTCTTTGACGTGAAGCGGGACGGCTTCGTCATGTCATTTCCTGAACTGAAGGTTGAGCTGCACCATGTTCTGGATGAGGACGTTGTTGCCGTTGTTCTGGACGACGTTGACGACGCCGGTGGCATTCTGGAAGGCATTGCCTCCCAGGACATTCGCGTTCGTGACGCGGCTTCCCGCCCCGAAGGTCACGCTGTTGTCGGAGAGGACCCCCGAAAGGGAGGCATCGTTCACCATGAAGCCCCCGCGTGCGTTATCAAGGGTTCCGGACGAGACGGCCGGACCGAGTGTCCCCGTTTCCAGGGACTCGGCCGGAAGGCCGCCGCCTGCTCCCGCCGGAAGCGGTCCTGTCGCGAGCGCTGCGAGGGTGAATCCTGTGACCAGCATGAGTCGCTGCATTGATGCGTGTGGGATGGATGTTTTTTTCATGGACGCCCTCGAATCCCCCTTCCGGGGTGATCCGACCTCCTTTCCGTTCGAAGGGACGGGGCGCCGGATCTCCGGCGGCCCCTTGCGCCCTGAGGGGATCAGTGGATCGTGGATCCTCCGCTGATCGAGACCGAGACCGACTGCTGGACGTTGCTCATGTTGCCGCTGTTCTGGGAGGCATTGGTGATCCCGGCGACATTGGCGAAGGCCGAGTTGAAGTTGTTCTGCTGGCTCGAGACGGAGCTGGCATTGTAGGTGACGGCATTGCGCGTCGTGCTGGCTCTCAGGTCATTGGAGGAGACCGCCTTCTCGAGGGTCAAGTTCAGGGTCTTCGAGATCCCGACCGTCTTGGTCTTGGTCACGTTCCCGACGCTGGAGGTCTGGGTGGAGGAGTTCGAATGGGATGAGGTCTTGCTGAGAGAGAAGGTTTTGTTTCCGTTGTTGTTGTGGCTTCCGGAGGAGTTGCCGTTGCTGGAAGCGGTGGCGGTGGACATGGAGCTTCCGGTGTTGGTCGTGTTGTTGGTGGTGTTGGTTCCATTCGAGTTGGTGTTGCCGTTCCCGTTGTTGTTCCCGTTGGTGTTGCCGTTGGTGTTGGTGTTTGCGGCGAACGCCATGGGGGATGTTCCGGCCACGAGGGCGACGGCGACGGCGAGACCGATCAGTTGCTTCTTCATGAGATCCTCCTTGATGGGTGTGTGTATGCTTGGGTGCCCGAACGGATGACCGGGAAAACGAATCCGTGCGGGCTTCTCTCCGGGAGTCTCGAGGAATCGACCTCCCTTCGTCCTTGCCCGGGATGCCTTAAAGCAACAGCCGTGCCAATTTATATTAGTCATTATTTTCAATGACTTGCATGAATGGCCTGTCGAGAGAGAGGTTGTGTTTGTTCAATGGAATCAATGTCTTGCGTATTTTTTAGGGACGGGGCCCATCCTCCCGTTCCGACCCAATCAGGGGAGGGGTTGGGCCCTTCCGAGCGTGTGACCAGGGGGTGGGGTGTTCTGTTTTTATCAATATATAAAACAACTTGCATCGAGTGTTCAAAGAAGGTCCGGACGCTCCGGTCCGGCCGGAAAATCCAGGGCGTCCCCGGTGAAATCTGTAATCTCCGGATAACAGTAGCCTCCCTTCCGGAACAGGGCAGGAATAAGGGAAGTTCCTCTTTTTAATCGATAAAGGACATTTTTTGTAAGGTTTTTCTATCGCTGTTAAGAATCGGGATATCCCCCTGGGGTTCCTTTATTCCCTGTTATTGGGAGGGCTTCGGGGGACGGTTTTGGGTCGCAATTCTTTTGGGAAGGGAGGAATGCAATGTCATTGGTATCCCCTGCGGATCCGCCTCTCCGGGAAGGGATCTCAGGGGGGGCCGGTTCGCATTTTGGGGGAGACCGGAGAAAAAGACGACTTTGGTCGGGTTGATTCGAGGCCCCTGGTCTGAATTAAGATCCCGAATGCCTCGACTGTCATTGTCGGGGAACCTTAAAAAGTAGGAATTTTTGACAAACAACATCTATAGGCTATATTTGATCCATTCTGAAAAAGAATTTTTTTCTCTGCCCCGCATTCTCTAGTCGAGGGGGACTACCTCGGCCGCCCTTCGACGGGTCAGCACCCCGTCGGCAATGGGAGGGAGAATGGTTGTGCACGCCGGGAAATGAAGGTCGAGACTCATCGGATATGTCTTGATGCTTGGGGGAGGGATTAATGATCGCCAATCAGCGGTCTGTCGTGGTGTGGGACAAGAATGACGCTTTTTCCCGATGGGGGCCTGCCTTCCAGGAAACAA